>NZ_JAMPPJ010000028.1:0-9904 GCF_028481025.1 Providencia sp. PROV150
AGCGTAAATTAGGACGAAAACAACCAAGCAGCTCCGCGAACCCCACTCGAATCGCCATGCACCGCCTTACGAATCGGTGTATCACACTCCCTACCAAACACCCACTGACGAATACGCTTTGGTAGCTCTTCATAGAGGCAATCAACATTACTCATTCCGCCCCCTAGCACTATCACATCTGGGTCTAACATATTAATGGCTTGTCCAAGGGCTTTTGCAAGGCGATTAAGGTAATTTTCCAGTGCAATGGTGGCATGTTTATCACCTGTTTGAGCTAATGCAACAATTTCCATCCCCGTTTTTTGGCTTCCTGACATTTTTGCGTAATCCGCCATAAACCCTGTACCTGAAACAAACAATTCGGTGCAACCCGTCAGCCCGCAATAACAGCTTTCTGATACTAGAAACTGCCTATCTTGCTCATCTTGCCATGGTAAAGGGTTATGCCCCCATTCCCCTGCAACGCCATTTCCCCCCGAATGCACTTGCCCATTTATCGCAATTCCTGCACCACAACCGGTTCCGATAATAACAGCAAACACGACTTTCTCGCCTGCTCCTGCGCCATCAACCGCTTCTGAGACAGCTAGGCAATTAGCGTCATTCGCCATTTTTATTTCACGATTTAATAAATAACTCAAATCAGCATCGAACGGTTTACCATTAAGCCATGTGGAATTGGCATTTTTAACTTTACCAGTCACAGGAGACAATGTTCCAGGGATCCCCACACCAACACTACCTGACAACCCAGTCGCCGTTTCTGCATCTGCCACTAAACTTGCTATCGCTTTAAGTGTCGCATCATAATCACCACGAGGTGTTGGAATACGTTTACGAAACAAAGTATTGCCACTGTCATCTAATGCAATAACTTCAATTTTGGTTCCACCAAGGTCAATACCTATTCTCATTATGATGTTCTCTACTATTTAAAGTTTTTATGTCAGGGCTTCTATAGCTATCATGGCTTGCTTTGAGGGGGATTATCAATAGCTAACTAATGAAATGATAGCAGCCCTCAACGATAGCGCATTTTTTTTCGCTTAATAACAGACAATTCGCTATCATAGCTCCCTGCTCTAACTGGCTATTTATCAACAAAGGTAGGTTTTTCATGTGGTTCAAGAATATATTGGTCTATCGCCTGAATCGGGATTTGGCACTCTCCGCAGATGATTTAGAGAAACAGCTTGCCGCCCTCGCCTATCACCCTTGTGGTAGCCAAGATATGATGCAAACTGGCTGGGTTTCCCCTATGAATGGTGGTGATGCATTGACACATGCAGCGGGTAACCAAATTCTTATCTGTGCTAAAAAAGAAGAAAAAATGCTGCCATCTCCTGTAATTAAGCAAGAATTGCAGGATAAAATCGAAAAATTGGAAGCTGACCAAGGCCGTAAGCTGAAGAAAACAGAAAAAGATTCACTAAAAGATGAAGTTGTTCACTCACTCCTTCCTCGTGCATTCAGTAAATTCAGTAAAACCTACATTTGGATTGATACAGTAAATCAATTAATTATTGTTGATGCCGCAAGCGCAAAACGCGCTGAAGACAATTTAGCCTTACTCCGCAAAAGCTTAGGTTCCTTACCTGTCGTCCCTCTGACTTTTAAAGATCCAATAGAGCTAACACTCACTGAATGGATCCGTTCGGGCTCATTACCACAAGGTTTTGCCGTCATGGATGAAGCGGAGCTAAAAGCTATCTTAGAAGAAGGTGGTATTATCCGTTGTAAGAAGCAAGAACTCATTTCTGATGAAATCGCCACCCACATTGAAGCCGGTAAACTCGTTACCAAACTGGCCTTGGATTGGGAAGAGCGTATCCAGTTCATGTTATCTGATGATGGTTCCCTGAAGCGCCTCAAATTTAGCGATACATTAAAAGACCAAAATGACGACATCGCTAAAGAAGACTACGCGCAAAAATTTGATGCTGATTACGTATTAATGACAGGTGAACTTAGTGCATTAATCGCTCGCTTGATTGATGTATTAGGTGGCGAAGCCGAGCACTAATTTGTTTCTATCCCCTCTATCGCCCTCACAATGGCAACTCACACTTAAGTAAGTTGCCATCACTTTTTAGATCCCGCTTACATAGCCACAATTAAGTCATTGACTGGTAGTGAAATCTCTGGTTGATTGATTTATATCCATATCGCAAATTTCTAATATTTAATTATGTTCAACAACAATAATAAAAATAGCCCATCACTGATGATTATGGTCAATATTCTGTCGAAGGAAATGTTATGAAAGAGCTCATCGAACCTGAATTAGATGAAAATTCACTGGTTACCCTACAAAAAGTCACCGCCGATAATTTTTCTGAAATTTGCTTACTAAGTCATACGCTTAGTGAAGCACAACGTAATATGGTGGCTGACAATGCCTATTCCATGGTGGAAGCCCAGTTTTCTGATTGCGCATGGTATCGAGGCATTTACGCCGATGATGTCCCTGTCGGTTTCATCATGCTGCATTCTGGGTTAGATGATGATGAATTAGAATATAACGGTATTATGCTTTGGCGTTTTATGATTGCTGAACCCTACCAAAAGCTGGGATTCGGCCGTGAAGCCCTAGTTCAAGTCATCCATTATTTAAAAAGAAAAGGATATCCACGCCTTTATAATAGCTGTGGTGAAGGGGAAGAAAGCCCATTTGAGTTCTACAAAAAACTTGGTTTTGTACCAACAGGCGCTTATATGGATGATGAATGCGAGCTGGTCCTAGATATTACTAATTGGCAAGAACAAGAAGAGTAAGCCTATAAGTGCAGTCAACAACGCGACAGCACGAAGTATGACCAATACCAATACGCTAAATAGTTTGTGCTGTCGCAAGGCGGCAAATGCGTTAGAACCTAGGAGCATACACAAGTATGTGACTAGGGCTAACGCATGAAGCCAACACCGCGACAGTGCGAAGTATGACCAATACCAATACGCTAAATAGTTTGTGCTGTCGCAAGGCGGCAAATGAGTTAGAACCTAGGAGCATACACAAGTATGTGACTAGGGCTAACGCATGAAGCCAACACCGCGACAGTGCAAAATATGACGCGTATTCGTTATTTTTGGATAAGATAACGAATAGTCGGCCCATCTTGCTGAATATCCAACACCGTATAACCGTAGTTTTTCGCATCTAGAGGAATATTATTAATCGACTGCGGGCAATCACTTACCACTTCTAATATTTCGCCTTTTTTCAACGATGGCATTGCTTCTAGTGTTGCTACTGCTGGATATGGGCAAGGTTCTCCGACCATATCTAAACGATAATCAGGGATAATGTCTTTATTACTCATATTACCTCCACGGATACATTAGATGCTTTTTGAGAACGTTTACGGAAAAAATGTTTTTCCCAGACCAACATCAACACAAATGCTACCGCTAATAATCCATAAGTGACTAGCAATCCACCTTCTGGTCCAAAGGTTTCAAGTAAATTAACTTTGTCAAAATCAGTCGCCAACCAAGGACCTAAATCATCCCAGTAATAAGCCAGCACCGTAGCACCAATGATATTACCAAAACCTACCCACCAATAATGGACTTGGCCCTCGACCGCGCGGTACATCCAGCCCGTTTCACAACCACCAGCGAGCACAATACCGAAGCCAAACAGTAATCCACCAATCACTGCATTCGGCCCAGCCCATAAAATTTTTGGCGTTGCGCCTAACTGTACATAGCTGAAGATACCAATTGCACTGACTGCCATACCAATAATGATAGCTTTAGCCATATGTGTGCGTCCGGTGATCCACAGGTCACGAAATGCAGAGGTAAAACAAATTTGCGCTCTTTCAATCAGTAGCCCGAAGCCAATACCACATAAGATAGCAAAACCCATCACAGGGGAGTCTAATAAAGTATAAAAACCCCAAGCTAGTGCTAATGTGAAAATCACCATTCCTAGTTTAAAGCGTCTTTTCGCCACATTATGATTTTGTGTTAACGGCGATGCGGTGCTGACTTTTTTCAGTTTCACAGGAATGCGAAACATTGGCATTAGTGTGAATTTCGCACCAAAGTATGACCCTGCCGCAGTAGCAACAGCAAAGTACCACGCGTGTAATGAGAATTGAGGGATCCCAGTAAAGAATGCGGCTAAATTACACCCCATTGCCAAACGAGCACCAAATCCAGCGATAATACCACCCAAAATAGCTTGAAAAATACGGATACGGTGCTGAGGCATTCGTAATTTAATATTATTTGCCCATAACGCAGCGGCAAAACACCCAGCAAACATACCAATAATCATCACACCATCAATGCGATCCAATGGTGTACCTTCAAAACCAATAACTTTGAAATAGCCCCATGTCTCTGGTTCAGCGCCAAATAATTGCATGATGTGCCCGCCCCAACGCGTAAACTCACCCGTAACTGCCCAAAACGTGCCAGTCAAGCCAAAATAATAGGTTGATAAGATACCTGCGGCAATAACTGCAGGTAATGGTTTCCAAAAACCGATGAGATAGCGAGATTTAAAATCAGACCAAGTCATTGTTACTTCCAATTCATTCACGCCAGACCTTGGCAGAGAAACTCGCCGTTGTATAATTATCGTTATAAGTATTTATATCGATCCCCACAGCGAAGTGGCAACATCATACTCCGATAAATTTTTTCGTGAAGTTATTTCACCATAAAACGAGAGGCAAATTGATCTCGAGCACAGCCAGATTTAAAGAGATAGTTAGGAATAAAAAAAAAGCGCTATCTCAATGATAACGCTGGAAGTGTAGTCTTATTTTATCTATAGAAGAGTATAATATGAAATTGCCGTATTACGGCGACGCTTGCTATGCGTAGTCTGTAGTCAGCCCATTTGACTCCAGTAATAACACTTATATCACGGTCTAAATACATTTACTTAGCTGAGCTAACTGTTAAGTAATTATATCTATTTTTAATGTTAAGACCTAAATATTCACTAACTTTGTATGATTCCCAAATTAGTGTTGGCCTTATTAATTCCCTAGCATAAGTAAATTATAAAAATAGATAACTCAGTATAATAAAGTATTTAAAAGTGTTTCTAAATGTTATTGATTGCATTATAGCGCAACACTTTTGTTGCGCAAGTGTTTTTTCATTTTCATGACAAGATACAGAAGAAAAAATAAAATCAATTTAAATCAAAAAGATACAGAAAAAACATAAGAATGAGGCAAAATATTTAACCTATAGTTAAGATATTACAAACAATTTACATTTTTTATAAAAAAGAATTCATTTCAAATTTAAAAATAAATTTAATATTAATTAAATATATAAATTAGCTTTAAAAATATATTCCCTGGAATAATAAAACTTTTTGAACATTAATAAAATTAACATATTTTTCATTATAATTTATTAGTAGTATTTACGTAACTAAGATTTATCAACCTAAAAATTAAAAATAAAAACAACCAGACCTATGATAAACAATCATTTTTTGACCAATCTCTCTTTTATTAAATAACCGCCCTATTAATAAGGGAATATACAAAAATAGATTAAAAATAATACTTATATAAATCCTTATTGGTAACATGGTTTATTTTTAATAAAGTTTTACATCATTATTGCATTGTCATTGATAAAATAACCAGAATTAATAGGTTATTTAACTCGTATTTATAAATTAAAAAACTAAGAAAATGAATCAATATGACTAATGAGTAGGTAGAAAAAAAGGTAATATCAATAGAAATTACTATGATAAGAAAGGAAAAACACACAATAATTCATTATAAAAATTAATGAAAATATTTATTACTTATCGGGAATACAAGCGAAAACATCCAAAATAGAGTAAAAAAATGGGCACAATGGTCAAGCTACCTTATCAAATTGCGAATAAAAAGCGTCAAATAAGAATAAAATTCTTTAAAAAAAAATTAATTAGATAAATAAATGCGCTTGGATTTTCACAAATAGTACCTAAGGGAGGTTAGTAAGACACGAACTTAGCTTAGGGGTATGGTTAGATCATAAAAAAACGCGTTTTACCCTTAACGATAAAACGCGTTTATACGATGTAATTCGCTTATTTTGAAGTTGTTGCTTCCATACCCACTAAACCAATCTTCAAGTACCCAGATTGACGCAATGCATTCATTACATCCATCATAGTTTCATAATCAACACTCTTGTCCGCTTGGAAAAAGATTGTCGTTTCCTTATTAGAACTTGTTGCTTGGTCAAGTGTAGAAGCAAGCTGTTCTTTTGTCACAGCTTGGTCCCCAATAAAAAGCTGGCTGTCCGATTTCACCGTTAAAAAAACGGGTTTTTCTGGACGCGGCTGCGGCTTCGCTGTCGAGGCGGGTAAGTCGACTTTAATATCAACTGTTGCCAATGGTGCCGCAACCATAAAGATAATCAATAAAACCAACATAACATCAATAAAAGGTGTTACGTTAATTTCATGCATTTCACCGCTATCGTCTTGTTCGTCACCTAAACGCATTGCCATAATAATTACCTTGCTTTGCTATTTGCCAGATCAAGATCACGCCCCAGTAACAATGCGGACTGAGCAGCGACATCCCCTACTTGACCACGATAGTTGTTGATCATACGGGCAAAAATATTATAAATCACAACCGCAGGGATAGCGGCAATAAGACCAATTGCTGTCGCTAATAATGCTTCTGCAATACCAGGGGCAACAACAGCGAGGTTAGTCGTTTGCGAGTGGGCAATCCCGATAAAGCTGTTCATGATCCCCCAGACCGTCCCAAATAGACCGACAAATGGAGAAATCGCACCAATAGTCGCCAAATAGCCATTACCACGCCCCATATAACGGCTAATCGCAGCAACAGCTCTTTCTAAACGGAATGATGTGCGCTCTTTTGTGCCTGATAAATCAGAGCTATTGGCGGATAAAGCCCGCTCAGTAACAGCTTCATTTAATAACATACGTGTAATGCTATTTGCTTTGAAGCCTTCTGCGATACTGACCGCCTCATCAAGTGACTTCACCTCAGCAATCGCTTTTGCTTCTGCTTTTAAGCGGCGACGAGCGACTAATATTTCCAAACCTTTTGAGAAAAATAGAGCCCATGTAATGACAGAAGCAATCACCAAACCAATCATAACGGTTTTAACCACGTTATCTGCATTTTGGTACATTCCCCAAACAGATAAGTCTTGATCAAAACCCCCTGTTGGTGCTTCTGTTGCAATTTCAATGTTTTCATTAACAACTGTTGTGTTCACGGCTTCGCCTTGCGCAGGCTCAGCAGGTACTGATGCAACTTCAGCACTTGGTGTCGTTGTTGTTGGTGCGGCTGAATTTACTGCCGGTTGTGTTGATGGTGTGTTTTGAGACGCAGCTGGTGTTGTTGCAGGTGTGGTTTCAGCGACTGCCGTACCCATCAAGCCGAACGCCAATAGAATAGAAGCTGTTAGTTTACGCATCAGTTGGCCTTTACTCTCTTTTTAGTGTTGTATAATAAAATTCATATCGATGATTGTGCCATTCATCGACTAACCTTTAAAAGCGAAATTTGACTCGCGCTGTCCGTCTCTTTTCAAAAAGACGGTGCTGATGATATCAAACACAGCGCGAATTGATAGTAATTATCATTAGTATTCGCGATTTTTTTGTGTTTTTTTGCGTTTAGACAAACATGCCCTTTTCTATTATGCGGTTATTTTCCTTAATAATTCACAGCTCAATTAAGTGTTCGTACTTAACTTTACAAAATAAAACTTACCTACGATTTGAAAGTTGAAGAATACTCAAGTTACATTTCTATCAGGATCATTTAACGTCTTAGTATAAATCACCTTTGAATTTAGCAAGTTCACACTCTGTGTAGGGAAAAATCATGGCAGACATAAAACCTGAAACACAATTAGTCCATATTGGTCGGAACCCTAAGTACACACAAAAAGGGGTAAATCCCGTAATTCAGAGAGCATCATCTATTATTTTTGATACGCTCGAAGAGAAACGTCATGCAACTCGCCATCGTGCAAATAGCGTATTATTTTATGGGCGTCGTGGTACGCAAACTCATTTCGCTTTTCAAGAGGCCATGACAGAATTAGAATCAGGTGCTGGATGCGTCCTTTACCCATCAGGCGCAGCAGCTATCACAAATGCTATTTTGTCGTTTATTTCTGCTGGTGAACATATCCTTGTTACAGGCTCAGCTTATGACCCAACTCAAAATTTTTGCGACAATATTCTCACTAAGTTAAATATCCAAACCACGTATTTTGATCCACTCATCGGAACGGGTATCGCTGATTTAATTCAGCCTAATACGCGTATTGTATTCTTAGAATCCCCGGGTTCTATCACCATGGAAGTTCATGATTTACCGACAATCGTAAAGACAATACGTGCGAAATCCCCTGAAATTGTGATTATGATTGATAACACTTGGGCTGCTGGTGTTTTACTTAAACCTTTATTATTTGATGTTGACGTATCAATCCAATCAGCAACTAAATATATCAATGGCCATTCCGACGGTATGCTCGGCCTTGCTGTGGCAAACCAACGCTGTATTGAAACATTGCGCGAAAATTCATATCTCTTAGGCCAAACGGCTGATCCAGACACCGTTTATATGGCTAATCGAGGACTGCATACATTACCGACTCGCTTAAAACAGCATCAAATTAATAGCTTACAAGTCGCTAACTGGTTACAACAACGTCCTGAAGTTGAACAGGTATTTCACCCTGCACTTGAGAATTCACCGGGCCATGAATTCTTTATCCGTGATTTTACAGGTGCTAATGGCCTTTTCTCTTTCCAACTAAAATCACGCTTAACCACTGAGCAATTTACCGCTTTTCTTGATAATTTTAATCATTTTAAAATGGGTTATTCATGGGGTGGTTTTGAGTCGCTGATTTTGGGATACCAAAAAGAAGATTTACTCAATATGCGGCAGTATGATTTTTCACCAAAAGAAGGAACCTTCTTCCGAGTGCATATAGGCCTAGAGCACACCGATGATTTAATTCACGACTTACAATTAGCTTTCGAAAGAATTTAAATTAAAAATCAATATATTAATTGCAGGAGCTGCGTTAAATGTTTCCTGCAATTTTTTCACTAAATGATTAATTCTTCAAACAAATCAAACTTGAGCCCTTTTTTTCCTGTAATATAGATGATAAAGAAATTCGCTTTTACGCAGATACAGGAATAATTATGGAAGTCCTACGCGAAATCGTACTGGCACTTTGGCACCACGATTTCCTTAAACTCTCCAACCCTGAAGTGCTTTGGGTTATTTATACCGTACTTTTTGTTGTCATTGTTTTAGAAAATGGCGTCCTTCCCGCCGCTTTCTTACCCGGTGATACCTTGTTGATCCTTTCTGGTGCATTAATTGCCAAAGGGGTTTTGCACTTTATACCCACGATATTATTGCTAACAACCGCAGCCAGTTTAGGTTGCTGGTTGGGTTTTCTGCAAGGCCGATGGTTAAGTGAAACTAAGGTTGTGAAGCGCTGGTTAGCGCAAATCCCTGAGGAATATCACACCAAAGCAAACAATATGTTTAATAAGCAAGGTTTATACGCGCTACTTATAGGGCGCTTTCTTGCATTTGTCAGAACGATATTACCTTTGCTTGCTGGGTTATCTGAATTAAGCCACCGCCGTTTCCAGTTTTTTAACTGGTTAAGTGGTTTGTTATGGGTTGGCTTGATTGTCACCTTAGGGTATGCCCTAAACCAAATTCCTTTTGTGAAAGAACACGAGCAAATTGTGATTAGTGCGTTGATGATTATCCCAGTTATCCTACTGATTAGTGGCCTAATTGGCTCAATTGTAATGTACTGGAAACACCGCAAAGCACTCTCGAGTAGCAAAGAGAAATCATAATATGACTGAACAATGGCCGCTAGTCAGCGGCCA
>NZ_JAMPPJ010000029.1:0-114592 GCF_028481025.1 Providencia sp. PROV150
TGGCCGCTAGTCAGCGGCCATTTGGTTTATTCAGTCATCAAACTACTAATAGCAGAAAATAAGTACTGACCAATTTCTGCAGTCATCCATGTCCCTTGAGAAATTTTGGGATCTTCACGATAAATAGCCCGAATTCTCTCTTGTAGCTCAGGATCTCCCCCCGTAAACTGGTTGAACATCGTTAACCATGTTTGTGCTAATTGTTGTACTTCAGGTGAATCTGGGGATTTTTGGGCTTTTAATGCATTATATAAACCCGCAATTAACTCAGGCCACACCTGCCCTGAAGCAAAATAATGTTGCTGAACAAAAGCAAATTGCTCCGCGGTTAAATGGGGTTTAAACAGTGATAATTGGTATTCACTAAAACCCTCTGCAACAAATTGGATCATTGCGACAGAAATGCCTGATGAATAAGCTAACGTGTTATCCGATAAATGAATTTGATTCAGTCGTGCAAAGAAATCAGGGTTTCCTCCGGTATCTCTTTCTAACGCTGTCATCCATTCATGTGCAATTTGTTGCACCTCTGTAGATTGAGGTGTTGCACCTTGTTCCATCAGCTTGCTTACCGTTGCTACGCGCTGTTGCCACTCTTGGTTTTTCAGCGTATGCGCCGTATATAATGGCAATTGTTCCAATTCTTGAGGGGTAAAATATTTATCAAACATCGACATCATCTCCAATACAGAAAACCAATCAGCCTGAGTTAAAGTATTCCCCGTTTGCATTTGCCTGTGTAATTGCTCTAATCGATTACGTAATGTCGCCATTTGCTCCATTTGTTCCGTTAATAGTGCAATTCGCTCTTGCAGCAAACTCGTCATATCTCCACTCTGGCCATCCAGTAATTCACCGATGTTTTTCAGTTTGACTCCAACTTGCCGTAACAATTGAATTTGCGTTAAACGCTCTATGCATTGCATGTTGTAAAGCCGATAACCTGCATCGGTTCTTGCAGTTGGTACCAATAAGCCAATTTCTTCATAATGATGAAGCGTACGGATGGTTAATCCTGTTTTTTCCGCGATCTCACCAACTTGAAATAGCATATGTTCCTCCTGTAATTGCGACTAAGGTTAGTGCCTCACGTTACGTGAGAGTCAATCACCACTTTGCACTTTTTATTAAAATTCCATCTTATCCATTATATCAGCAGACAATTTCCCTCTCGTCAGGAGATGGCTTTATAGAATAGCAATAAAAAAGCCCCAGTAGATTGAATACTGAGGCTTATATAGATAACGTTAAATTATTACTTAATTAATGCATGCATTTCTTGTACAGAGATTACCGTATCGGTTGGGTCTGCACTGAGCGACATCGTAGTGGCAAACCCACCATTCAACGTCGTGTCATAGTGGACTTTATAACGCAATGCACTGCGACGAATTAATTTTGAGTCTTCAATGGCTTGACGCCCTGCGGTGGTATTCACAATGTAATCATATTCACCATTCTTAATTCTATCTTGAATGTGTGGACGACCTTCATGAACTTTATTGACGAGGCGTGGGTTAATACCAGCCTCTCCTAACACAATCGCAGTGCCGTGAGTAGCATCCAGCTCAAAGCCGTGTTTTAACAGCTTAGCAGCTAAATCAACCACGCGAGTTTTATCTCCCTCACGAACAGATAACAGTGCACGGCCTGATTTTTTCATCGTCGAGCTACTGCCTAACATCGCTTTAGCAAAGGCTTCAGCAAATGTCCGGCCGACGCCCATTACTTCGCCTGTTGAACGCATTTCAGGCCCAAGAATTGGGTCAACACCAGGGAATTTATTGAATGGCAATACCACCTCTTTCACAGAGTAATATGGTGGAATAACCTCTTCCGTCACCCCTTGCTGTACCAAGGTTTGCCCTACCATCACACGCGCTGCAACTTTAGCTAATGGCACACCCGTTGCTTTAGAGACAAAAGGCACAGTCCTTGCCGCACGTGGATTGACTTCAATTAAGTAAACTTCATTATTTTTGACTGCAAACTGCACGTTCATCAAGCCACGCACACGTAACTCAAAGGCAAGGTTACGAACTTGTTCACGCATTACATCTTGGATTTCTTGGCTAAGCGTATAAGCAGGTAGAGAACATGCGGAATCACCAGAGTGCACACCTGCTTGCTCAATGTGTTCCATGATACCGCCGATCAGTACCATCTCACCGTCACAAATCGCATCTACGTCAACTTCAACCGCATCGTCTAGGAAACGGTCAAGTAGCACTGGTGCATCGTTAGAGACACTTACCGCGGTTTGGAAATAGCGACGTAAATCGATTTCATCATATACAATTTCCATTGCTCGGCCACCTAGTACATAGGATGGACGAACAACCAGCGGGTAGCCAATAACAGCTGCTTTTTCAACGGCTTGCTCAATCGCTGTGACAGTTGCGTTCTGTGGTTGCTTCAAGTTCAAGCGATTAACGGCCTGCTGGAAACGTTCACGATCTTCTGCGCGGTCGATGGCATCTGGGCTCGTACCAATAACAGGAACACCGGCAGCTTCCAACGCTCTCGCTAATTTCAATGGTGTTTGACCACCATATTGCACAATCACGCCTTTTGGCTGCTCGATACGTACAATTTCAAGTACGTCTTCAAGGGTGACAGGTTCGAAATAGAGACGATCTGACGTGTCATAGTCAGTTGAAACGGTTTCAGGATTACAGTTGACCATAATGGTTTCATAGCCGTCTTCGCGTAACGCTAAAGATGCATGCACGCAGCAATAGTCAAATTCAATCCCTTGCCCAATCCGGTTTGGCCCACCGCCTAATACCATCACCTTCGGTTTAGCATTATTTGGGTTTGACTCGCACTCATCTTCATAAGTGGAATACATATAAGCCGTATCTGTTGCAAATTCTGCCGCACAGGTATCAACACGTTTATATACAGGATGTAAATCATAGCCTTGACGTAATTTACGCAGTTCTGCTTCAGAAACCCCGACTAGACTAGCTAAACGGGCATCTGCAAAACCTTTTCGTTTGAGTACACGTAAGAAGTCTTTGGTCAGGCCATTGATACCTAATTCAGCCACTTCTTCTTCTAAACGTACCAGTTCTTCGATTTGCACTAAGAACCAGCGGTCAATATTGGTTAAATTGAAAACACCATCAACAGAAAGCCCCGCACGGAATGCATCCGCAATAAACCAAATACGCTCTCCACCAGCATCTTTTAATTCACGACGGATACGAGTCAGAGCTTCAGGGTCCTCTTGGGCTACTTTCGGGTCAAAGCCTGTTGCGCCCACTTCTAACCCACGTAACGCTTTTTGCATTGATTCTTGGAATGTGCGACCGATAGCCATCACTTCGCCAACCGATTTCATTTGCGTTGTGAGTCGGTCATTCGTGCCCGCAAATTTTTCAAAGTTAAAGCGCGGAATTTTTGTCACAACGTAGTCAATGGAAGGTTCAAATGATGCAGGGGTACGGCCACCAGTGATATCATTCATTAACTCATCAAGGGTATAGCCCACGGCTAATTTTGCCGCAATCTTTGCAATTGGGAAGCCTGTTGCTTTAGAGGCAAGCGCTGATGAACGCGAAACCCGCGGGTTCATTTCAATAACAATTAAGCGCCCATCTTTAGGGTTTACCGCAAATTGAACGTTAGAGCCACCTGTTTCAACGCCGATTTCACGCAATACTGCCATCGATGCGTCACGCATGATTTGGTATTCTTTATCAGTCAGTGTTTGAGCTGGTGCTACGGTGATAGAGTCACCTGTATGGATCCCCATGGCATCGAAGTTTTCAATGGAACAAACGATAATACAGTTGTCTTTTTTATCGCGGACAACTTCCATTTCGTATTCTTTCCAACCAATCAGCGATTCATCTATCAATAATTCGTTAGTCGGGGATAAATCTAAACCGCGAGTACAAATTTCTTCAAACTCTTCGCGATTATAGGCGATACCGCCACCGGTACCTCCCATCGTAAATGATGGGCGAATAATACAGGGAAAGCCTACCGCATCGGCAACAGCAAATGCTTCTTCCATATTATGTGCGATACCTGAGCGTGCAGTGCCCAAGCCGATTTTTTTCATTGCTTTATCAAAGCGTTGGCGATCTTCTGCTTTATCTATTGCATCAGCAGTCGCCCCAATCATGGTGACACCGAACTCGGCTAAAACGCCTTTACGCTCTAATTCAAGCGCACAGTTCAATGCGGTTTGGCCCCCCATGGTCGGTAATACTGCATCTGGGCGCTCTTTTTCAATAATTTTACGCACAACTTCCCAGTGAATCGGCTCGATGTAAGTTGCATCCGCCATTTCTGGGTCTGTCATAATAGTCGCTGGGTTCGAGTTAACTAAGATTACGCGGTAACCTTCTTCACGCAGTGCTTTACACGCTTGGGCACCTGAATAGTCAAATTCACATGCTTGGCCAATTACAATTGGGCCGGCACCTAAAATCAGAATGCTTTTTATATCAGTACGTTTTGCCATTTTTTTGCTCCCGATTATTGTGCGTTTTGACGAGGTGTGTTTTGACGGTATTCATTAATTAATTCAATGAAATGGTCGAACAAATTTGCCGCATCATGTGGCCCTGAGCTTGCTTCTGGATGGCCTTGAAAACTAAATGCTGGTTTATCCGTACGGTGAATACCTTGCAATGTTCCATCAAACAGTGACTTGTGAGTCACGCGCAGTGTGTCGGGAAGTGTCGATTCATCAACCGCAAAACCATGGTTTTGCGCCGTGATCATCACCACATCTTTGTCTAAATCTTTAACCGGATGGTTAGCGCCATGATGGCCAAACTTCATTTTCATGGTATTAGCACCGCTGGCCAAAGCGAGTAATTGGTGCCCTAAACAAATACCAAATACTGGGATTTCTGTGGTTAAGAATGTTTCAATTGCCTTGATTGCATAATCACAAGGAGCCGGGTCACCAGGGCCATTCGATAAGAAAATACCATCGGGGTTCATCGCCAATACGGTTTCTGCTGGTGTAGTTGCTGGCACCACCGTTAAACGGCAACCACGGTCAACTAACATACGTAAGATATTACGCTTTGCACCGAAGTCATAAGCAACAACATGTAGAGGGAGTTCTTCCGCAGTTTTCGCGCCTTGCTGGCCATTTTCCAGCGTCCATGAACCTTGGGACCAGTTATAAATCTCTTTAGTGCAGACTTCTTTTGCCAAGTCCAACCCATTCAAACCTGAAAAACTACGCGCTTTTTCCAATGCGAGTGCAACATCAGGGTTATCACCCGCAATGATACAACCGTTTTGAGCGCCTTTTTCTCTCAGTAAACGTGTTAATTTACGTGTATCGATATCCGCAATCGCCACGACATTATGGCGTTTTAGATATTCGGATAACCCTTCTTGCCCGCGGAAGTTACTGTAAACCAATGGTAAGTCACGAATGATTAAGCCTTGTGCATGAACATTTGGGGATTCTTCGTCATCAGCATTAGTGCCGACATTACCAATATGGGGATAAGTGAGAGTAACAATTTGGCGGGAATAGGAAGGGTCTGTAATTATTTCTTGATATCCGGTCATCGACGTGTTGAAAACGACTTCTCCAACTGCAGCGCCTTCTGCACCGATAGCACGCCCGTGGAATTGGGTTCCGTCTTCCAGAACCAATATAGCTGACTTAATCAAAACACCCTCCGGAGAATAATAAATCACGTTTTTTGCATATTAATTCAGATTTTACGATCTAAATCAATGCCAAAATGAGTTTTTAAGCAAATTTTTGGCAAATTGCGCGCATTCTAATGATGAGATAGGGTCTTGTCTAGAAAAAAATGCATTTTTTTCACTTTTATCTTACTTTTTTACTTAACTACCTCACTTTTAGTTGGATGAGTAGTATAAATAGCAGTAAATATGAATAAGTAAACGGTTGCAAAGCAAGATAACTAGTTTATTGATAATAACCCAGCTAAAAGAAGGAAGAAAGGATAATTAACGAGCAAAATTGAAGATAAAAACCATGAAAACACCAATTAATATCGATTTGAATAAAAATAATTCAAATCGATATTATAATAATAAATATAGATTACAAGGCCATAATTTAAAAGACAAAATAAAAAATAAAAAACTACAAATCATCCAAACTAAGCACATCTTTCATATCATATAACCCATTATTTTTAGCACAAACCCACCCTGAAGCTTTTATTGCGCCATTTGCAAAGGTCATACGGCTAGAGGCTTTATGGCTAATTTCAACTCGCTCCCCAATATCTGCAAACATTGCGGTATGTTCACCCACAATATCCCCAGCACGGATAGTTGCAAAGCCAATAGTTCCAGGTTCTCGTTCCCCGGTGTAACCTTCACGGGTATATACCGCACACTCTTTTAAGTCTTTCCCAAGTGCACTAGCAATAGACTCTCCCATAGCCAAAGCCGTACCTGATGGCGCATCCACTTTATGGCGGTGATGTGCTTCAACAATTTCAATATCAGTGTAATTTCCCATCACTTTTGCTGCTTTTTCCAGTAATTTCAGCACCACATTGACACCAACACTGAAATTTGCCGCAAAGACAATAGGAATAGATTTCGCAGCTTCGGCAATAGCTTGCTTACCTTGCTCATCAAACCCTGTCGTTCCAATTACCATGGCTTTTTGGTTTGCTTTACAAAATGCAAGATAGTGTAAAGTCCCTTCTGGGCGCGTGAAATCAATGACAACATCAAAATCATTAACAACCTGATTAAGTGAATCAACAATGGCAATACCTAGCTTACCGATACCTGCGAGCTCCCCTGCATCAGTCCCGATAAGTGATGAGCCCTCGCGCTCAATCGCGGCACCTAATTGAATTCCATCTTGTTGTTGCGCGGCTTGAATTAGCTGGCGCCCCATACGCCCACCGGCACCAACTATTGCGACTCGTACCATTGAATTTGCCATGGCTTATCCTTTTTTAATTAATGCAAATCGATAAATTTGAACTGTTGTTTAGGATAAAAAAACTATTTTTACCCATAGTTTAGAAATGATTGTGATACAGATTAACTATCCTGACCATATTCCGCTAGCAAAAATGTATCGTTATTAACAAAAGCGTAGAGAGAGAAAGGATTATCAGTAAAAGTTTTAATTCAGAGGATATTCGAAAGGAACTATTTGAATGGAAAGGTTAAAACAGCCGCGAGATCGGGATCATAAAGCGGCTGTTCCTGTAATTGAAATCAAATGATTAATTAATCTCTTTAACCTCAACTCTTAATTCTTTAGGAACCTCAAAGACGATATTTTCTTCACGCCCTTGCAATTCAACAACAGAATCAGCCCCTAATTCTTTAAGTCTATCAATAACTTGCCTAACTAGAATATCAGGAGCAGATGCCCCAGCAGTTAAGCCAATAATATTTTTATCCGCTAACCATTCCGTTTTAATATCTTCTGCACCATCAATTAAATAGGCTGGTTTTTGCATACGCGAAGCTAACTCTGCAAGACGATTTGAGTTTGATGAGTTTTTAGAACCGACGACTAAAACAACATCAGCGCGTTCTGCAAGCTCTCTCGCTGCTTCTTGGCGGTTAGTCGTTGCATAACAAATATCGTCTTTACGAGGCCCAACGATACTTGGAAAGCGAGATGTCAGCGCATCAATGACATCAGAAGTATCATCAACAGAAAGCGTTGTTTGTGTCATGAAAGAGAGATTATTTTCATCTTTCACTTTCAGTTTCCAAACATCTTCTGGGCTTTCAACAAGATACATCCCACCTTCAGGGTTGCTATATTGCCCCATCGTACCTTCGACCTCTGGATGCCCAGCGTGGCCAATTAAAATAGCCTCTTTGCCTTTACGGCTAGCGCGTGCAACTTCCATATGAACTTTCGTAACCAAAGGACAAGTCGCATCAAATAACATGGTGAGATCGCGAGAGCGAGCTTCTTGACGAATAGCTTGGGAAACGCCATGCGCAGAAAAAATCAAAATAGACCCATCTGGTACTTCTGAGATTTCCTCAATAAAGATAGCACCACGTTGACGTAAATCATCAACAACATAACGGTTATGAACCACTTCGTGACGAACGTAAATCGGAGCACCATATATTTCTAACGCCCTTTCTACGATGCTAATTGCGCGGTCTACGCCTGCACAAAACCCACGAGGGTTAGCCATTAATATTTGCATTGTGATTCTCCAATTGCGGGTCTACTTCAAGCACTTCGATATCAAAACTAATCTGCTGCTCTGCGAGAGGGTGATTAAAATCAATAGTAATCGACTCACCTTCAATTGATTTTACTACACCTGGCATTTCACTGCCATTCATCGCCGTAAATAGCATTATCGTACCAATTTCAGGAATGCCTGTTTCTATAAAATCACGCAATGAAAAATATTGAACTAAGTCAGGGTTATGTTTCCCAAAAACAGTATCTCCGGGCAGCGAAAAACTTTTCTTTTCACCTTCATTAAGGCCAATCAATTGGGCTTCAAGTTCTGGCGATAAGGAGTCATTCCCTAAAACAAATAACGCAGGCTTTCCTTGTGCGTGCGAGGAGTCAGCTGTAGAGCCATCTTCCAATTTCAATGTGAAATGCAGTAAAACAGAGCTCTGTGCCTGTATTTGAGTAGACATAAACCAAACCTATTTATCATAAAATTCAGCCCAGAAAATCTGGGCTGTGAGTTATTACATTCTAACCTAGTACGCTGCCATCTTATTTGGCTTTTTCTTGCTTTGATTTATCAGGTAAAAAACCTTCAAAAATGACAAGTGCCGCACCAATACATATCGCCATATCCGCTAGGTTAAATGTCGGCCAATGCCAATTACCAACGTAAAAATCAAGGTAATCGATAACGAAGCCATGGACTAAACGGTCGCTTAAATTACCGATAGCACCGCCAATAATCAATGCATAAGCAATATTTGATAGGCGTTTTTGTGCACTTTGGCGATACATCATAACCATCAAGATTACAGATATCCCAATTGCAATACCCGCAAAGAACCAACGTTGCCAACCACCTTCATCAGCCAAGAAACTGAATGCCGCTCCGAAATTTTGTGCGTACATTATGTTGAAAAATGGCATTATCGGGTGTGGCTCGTACAGATTTAGATCACTAAGCACTAATTGCTTAATGCCTAAATCCGCAACGATGATCACAATGGTCAACCATAACCAACGCAAACCGGTAGAACAAACTGGCGTCTTCATTAAGCAAACTTACGCGTTTCACCGTTACCGGCTACGTTAGTGACACAGCGACCACAAATTTCTGGTTGCTCGCTCGAAGAACCGATATCACTTGCATAATGCCAGCAACGAGGGCATTTTTCACCCGCCGCTTTACTGAAAGCAATTTTTAGGCCTTTCAATTCGCTTTCTTGCGCATCTGCTGGAGCCGTTGCAATATCAGCGACATGGGCTTGTGATGTCAGTAAAACAAAGCGTAATTCATCACCAAGGCTTTGTAGTTTTTCAGCCAGAGCTTTATCGGCATACAAAGTCACAGCGGCTTCTAATGAGCCCCCGATAAGCTTATCAGTACGCGCTTGTTCTAACACCTTATTCACTTCACCACGAACCGCTAACAACTCAGCCCAGAAGCTGTTGTTCATTTCATTTGATTCATCTAAACCAAATAAGCCGTCATACCACTCTTCGGTAAGAACAAATTGAGCGCGTTTTCCTGGTAACTCATTCCAAATTTCATCAGAAGTAAACGACAGAACCGGAGCCATCCAACGCACTAATGCTTCAACAATGTGGAATAACGCAGTTTGGCAGCTACGGCGCGCTAAGCTATCACTTTTCGCGGTGTATTGACGGTCTTTGATGATATCCAGATAAAATGACCCCATTTCAATGGAGCAGAAATGCATTAATCTTTGGATAACAGATAAGAAATCGTACTCATCATAAGCTTTGGCTATCTCTTGCTGAGCTTCTAAAGCACGGCTCACCGCCCAGCGGTCTAAAACCACCATATCTTCTGGTTTCACCATGTCGGTTTCAGGATTAAAACCATTTAAGTTAGCCAGTAAGAAACGTGCAGTATTACGAATACGGCGGTATGAGTCAGCCGCGCGTTTTAAAATTTCATCTGAAACCGCGATTTCGCCAGTGTAATCCGTTGATGCAACCCATAAACGTAAGATATCTGCACCCAGTTTATTCATGACATCTTGAGGGCTCACTGTGTTGCCTAAAGATTTAGACATTTTGCGGCCTTGGCCATCAACAGTGAAGCCATGTGTCAATACTTGGCGATAAGGTGCTTTACCTTTCATTGCGGTTGATAACATCAATGATGACATAAACCAGCCGCGGTGTTGATCTGACCCTTCAAGGTACATATCCGCTGAATTACCATGGAATTCAGGACGTGCGTCCACAACCGCAAAGTGCGTTGAACCTGAGTCAAACCATACGTCTAAGGTATCAGGTACTTTACGATATGTTTCGGCTTCATCACCCAACAGCTCTGCTGGGTCAAGATCCCACCATGCTTGGATGCCATCCACTTCAACACGCTTAGCCACTTCTTCCATTAATTCTAATGTACGAGGGTGTAACTCTTCAGTGTCTTTATGAACAAACAACGACATTGGGGTACCCCAAGTACGTTGACGAGAAATACACCAGTCTGGGCGGTTTTCAACCATTGATTCAATACGTGCGCGCCCCCAACCCGGGATCCATTGAACAATATCAATTTCTTTCAGCGATTGTTCACGTAAACCGTTTTTATCCATACCGATAAACCACTGTGGCGTAGCACGGAAGATAACTGGAGTCTTATGGCGCCAGCAGCATGGATAGCTGTGTTGAATCGCTTGTTTGTATAGTAATGCGCCTTTTTCGTTCAATAATTCAACGATAAGGTCATTAGCTTTAAAAATAAACACACCATCTAATGTTGGGTAAGTATTTGGTAAGAAGCAACCATCTGGCCCTACAGGGTTCGCTGTTTCTAAGCCATATTTCTGACCAACCACATAGTCTTCAGGACCGTGGCCTGGTGCAGTATGAACAGCACCAGTACCCGCATCTAATGTCACATGGTCACCCAAAATTGCAGGCACATCAAAGCCCATAAATGGATGATTGAAACGTAAAAGTTCAAGTGCAGAACCCTCACACTCCCCTAGAACTGCCCACGCTTCAACCCCTATCGTTTTCATTACCTCTTCGACAAGGTCAGCAGCTAAAATGAGTAACTCACCATTTGCTTCGATTAAATCATATTTAAACTCAGGGTTTAAAGAAATCGCGCGGTTAGCTGGCAAAGTCCAAGGCGTTGTTGTCCAGATGACTAACGAAGGTGTTTTTTCGCTAACAATGCCAAATTTTTCGCACACAGCTTTGCCATCTACGGCTGGGAAGCGAACATAGATAGATGGCGAGGTTTTATCATAATATTCAACTTCAGCTTCCGCTAATGAAGAACCGCAAGCAGTACACCAGTGAACAGGTTTTGCCCCCTTCACTAAATGGCCATTTGCAATGGTTTTAGCCAATGCTCGGATAATATGAGCTTCGGTTTTAAAATCCATTGTTAGATAAGGTTTATCCCACTCACCTAAAACACCAAGACGCATGAAATCAGCTTTTTGCCCTTCAATTTGCTCTTTAGCGTATTGACGGCATTGTGCACGAAATTCAGCAGCGGAAACTTTTTCCCCTGGCTTACCGACGATTTGTTCAACTTTATGTTCAATCGGTAATCCATGGCAGTCCCAACCTGGGATGTATGGAGAATCATAACCCGCCAACCCTTTGGACTTAATAATAATATCTTTGAGAATTTTGTTAACTGAGTGACCAATATGAATACTGCCGTTAGCATACGGAGGACCATCGTGCAGAATAAAGGTTTTCTTGCCCGATTTTGCTTTACGGATTGCCTGATACAAACCTTCTTTGTACCAGCGCTCTAACATCTGTGGTTCGCGTTTAGCGAGATCGCCACGCATTGGGAACCCTGTTTCCGGTAGATTCAGGGTATTTTTATAGTCACTCATCGATTCTCAGTTCCAATTTTCCGCTAAATTATCTGATTCCTATTGCAGTAAGATACTCTCTCGCTGCAATTACATCATTAGCAATTTGCTCCTTAAGCGCTTCCAACGAAGCAAACCGCTGCTCATCACGTAATTTCTTACGTAACACTACATCGATATGACGCCCATATAAATCCATATTTGCATCAATCAGATGAACTTCTAACTGTGTTCCTTTTCCAGATACAGTCGGACGTGTGCCAATATTTGCCACACCCGGTAAAGGCTTATCACCTAAACCGTAAACTTCTACAGCATATACACCAGTTACTGGTGTGACTAAACGTTTTAACGGTAGGTTTGCCGTTGGAAAACCTATTGTTCTACCAAGTTGGTTACCATGAACCACTCGCCCGCTAATACGATAAGAGTGCCCTAATAGGCTTTCTGCTAATTCAAGATTATTTTCTTGAATGGCTTTTCGTATCGCTGTACTGCTGATACGGAGCCCTGAATCACAAAAGCTTTCTGTATCTGCAACTTCAAAACCAAATTCACTACCCGCTTGTTGTAAAAAAGCAAAGTCCCCCATGCGATTTTTCCCAAAGCGGAAATCATCACCTATAGCGAGGTACTTTACACCAAGCTTACTGACAAGTAAGTCAGAAACAAACTCAGCAGGTGTTAATGACGCAAAGTGCTGGTTAAATTCAACACATAAGAGGTAATCAATACCACTATCTGCAAGGTATTTAACTTTGTCTCGCAAACGCGTCAAACGCGCTGGCGCTTTGTCACCAATAAAAAATTCAAGGGGCTGTGGCTCAAATATCATCACGACAGTTGGCAACCCTAACTGCGCACCCTTAAGTTTCAAATTTTGAAGTAAAACCTGATGCCCACGATGAACACCATCAAAATTACCGATAGTCAGCACGCAACCATGGTGGCACGCCCGGATATTCTGTATACCGCGAATTAGCTCCATAACAGGCTCAATACCGAGGAAATTGCAGGATTATACCTTGTACGACGCATAAGGTTAACCTTAGTTCGCAAAAGGTTTCATTAAACCCTATTTTTTTGATCTCTACACGATTTTTTCCGCACTATTTTTATGCAATTAGTGGGTTATTACGCTCCCAAGCAGAGCTATTGGATTCGAATATCAAAAACTTTGGGGTAACCAATGGATTATCAATACAACAAATTTGTTCCAAGGTCTCTAAAAATATTATATTTTTATGTTTTACACTTCAATGGTTATAACCAAACGATTAAAAAGAACAAAAAACAACCACAACATGTTTAATTTTCATACTACCCACTGATTGACAGACTAAAAAATATTTTTACCCTTAGTTCTTTTTAAATTTCTGCCATCAATTATGCATTTTTTCACGCTAAGATCTGTATTCTTCTTATATTTGCTGATAGAATCTTGCACCATTCACAACGCATGAGCATCGAAGTACACGATGTTTATTTGCACAAATCCATTGACAAATGAAGGGCGAAAGGGCATATTCCTCGACCTTTGAATTGTCCTCAATAGAATACATTTGGGAGTTGGACCTTGGCTAATATCAAATCAGCTAAGAAACGTGCCGTTCAGTCAGAGAAACGTCGCCAGCATAACGCTAGCCGTCGCTCTATGGTACGTACTTTTATCAAGAAAGTTTACCTTGCTATCGCTGCAGGCGATAAAGAAGCTGCTCAGAAAGCATTCAATGACATGCAACCTATTGTTGATCGCCATGCTACTAAAGGCCTGATCCACAAAAATAAAGCAGCACGTCATAAAGCTAACTTAGTTGCTCAAATCAAAGCAATGTAATTTTGCTTCTTGATTAGCTTAAAAAAACCGGCTTATGCCGGTTTTTTATTTGTTACTATTTTTTATCTAAGCTATCAAGCGGAACTGAAAATAAATCTGAGAAATCTTTATTACACACTCGCTGCACGGCTGGGTGCTGGATCATTCTTTCTGCAAAAATAACGTAGTACTCTTCTTTTACGCTCTCTAAACGGCCTAACTCTACAATATCTTCGCCACCTAAAAGGTCAGGTGTATACTGCGATGGAGCAACAAAAATCGCGTTATAATGCATGCCAAATGCTTTCATAAGCGCTGCGTCATCAAACTCACCTAACACTTCTACTTGCAGGTTTTTATTTCGTATCCAAGCTAAGATATGCCTACCTAACAAATATCGCCGCCCTGGAATCAATAAGCGACGTTCCTCTAAACATTCAGGAAATGGCTTTTTAGGGATCGGCTGACGACAAAAGAAACTCATATTGCACTCGCCCAACTTCACCGAGAACAAGCCTTCTTGTTGTGATGAGTCCACAGGGCAGTCAGACAAAATCATATCTAATTTATGTTGGCTAAGCTGTTCTAATAGTAATTCATGCGTTGATTCAAAACAACGTAAATGAATTTGTTCATGCTCAACAACCGTAGTCTCTAATATTTTACTAACTAGCTGTTTTGAGAGCGTGTCTGCGACCCCAACATCAAACAATAAATTAGATTCACGGCTGTAATTGACGATATCTAGCATTTCTTGGCTAAGCATGAACATTTTATCTGCATAGCGAAAAATTAATTGCCCAAGCTCAGATGGCACCAAACCTCGCCCCTGCCTTTTGAATAACTTTCCACCTAATCGCTCTTCCAATGCTTTTATTTGCCCTGTAATTGTCTGAGGAGTCAGGTAAAGCGCTTCTGCTGCTCCGACGACAGAGCCTTCTTTACATACATGCCAGAAGTAGTAAAGATGGTTAAAATTAAGATGTGAAACCCGCATATCGATTCCTTCGGTACCGTCACTAGCTATGTAACCGCTATTGACCATACACATTTACCCGCAGCTCATACTTTTCAGAGCCTTTAAAATGAATACCGTAGTGTATTAAAAAACACACTACGGTATATCATAGATTATTAGTTCGGAAATTCTTACTAATAATTTGCAAAATTACACAATAAACTTGTACTAGGTTAGTTCTTTTTGTTTCGGTAACACTACTCTTAACATAAAGTAACCTAAAAATGCAGCTAACGTAGAACCAATCAAGATTCCTAGACGTGAATAGGTACTATACACCTCATCCAACCCATCAAATGCGAGGCCGGTTATAAAAATAGACATAGTAAAACCGATCCCACACAGTACAGAAACGGCAAAAACTTGTTTTAAGTTAATCGACTCTGGCAATTTTGCAAACCCAAGTTTTACCGAAATCCAACTAAACAGAAAAATCCCAATTGGCTTACCCAAAATTAGCCCCGCAGCGACTCCTAATGGCAGTGGGCTCAACAAACCTTCAAAAGTCACACCTTGAAGTTGCACACCCGAATTAGCAAACGCAAAAATAGGTAGAATTAAGTAAACAACCCATGGATGTAAAACGTGTTCCAATTCTTCTGAAGGTTTGGTCTGGTTAGTACCATGTAAAGGGATCAAGAAGCCAACAATGACCCCTGCTAATGTGGCATGCACTCCAGATTTCAAAATACACACCCATAATATTAACCCAATAACTAAGTAAGCCGCTGTATTCTCTACTCTACGCCAATTCATCATACAGAGAATGGCAATGCACAGTGCTGACAACCCCAATGCAACCAAGGAAACAGAACTTGTATAGAAAAAGGCAATAATCACGATAACACCAAGGTCATCAATAATAGCTAATGCTAATAAGAACACCTTAAGTTCTGTTGGTACTCGCTTACCTAATAAGGCCATCACACCTAGCGCGAAAGCAATGTCTGTAGCGGCAGGTATTGCCCAACCTTGCTGGGTAACTGCATCTCCACCATTAAATAATAAGTAAATTAATGCTGGGGCAATCATCCCTCCTAAAGCTGCGATTGCTGGAAATATCGCTTTATCACGTCCTGCAAGGGATCCTTCTAATAATTCGCGCTTTACTTCAAGGCCGACCACCAAAAAGAAAATCGCCATTAGGAAGTCATTAATCCATAATATCAGCGGCTTATCTAAACCAAACTCTGATATTTTAATGGATACAGGAATATCTAAAAATTGCTGATAAGCCCCTTGTAATGGTGAGTTAGCCATTATTAAAGCGACTATGGCAGCAATAATCAGAAGTAAGCCCCCTGCTGCTTCTAACCTTAAAAATTTACGAATAATTGCTGTCATATAGTTAACCCCAATGTTTTTTTGAATGTTAATACTATGCTAATTATTAATTCGTAAAAAATCGTTTATTTATCGCTTAACACTCGGAATTACCGACTTATTTGGGTTAGAGATCACGGCAAATGAGAAAAAAACGTTAATTTTACTATAGACAACTTTTATAAAAACAAATAATAAATTTTGTGATAAACAGACTTTATAAATTCAACTTTTCTAGTACATCAAAATTTATCCCTTTTATTTGCACAAGAAAAACTTGCCTGTTTCTTTCTTCGATACCTTTTGTAAAAACGATAAATATGGAAGACTATTTACAAAATATTTGCCAAACGTTTCGCAAAACAATGTGTTTAGATTGCTAATAAAATACTAATGATTACAATTTAACGATGACAACTTACGTATTACTTTCTGTGCTGTTTGCAGCTTTTTGCCATGCAAGCTGGAACGCTATAGTTAAATTTGGTAATGACCGTTTTTTCGGCCTAGTCATGATTTCTGTTTTTTCTGGCGCCTTAGCGATACCAGCAATACTTTGGTTAGGCCTACCATCACCAGAAGCTATCCATTGGTTAGCGTTATCGGTACTGTTTCATATTGGCTATACCTATTTTTTAAGTCAGGCTTATACACATGGCGATTTAAGCCAAATTTACCCAATATCACGTGGTTCTGCGCCATTAATGACAGCAGTACTAGGTGCTTTGCTATTTAACGAGCTCATTCCTCTAATGGGTCTTATTGGTGTTTTGTGCATTATTAGTGGCGTAGTGCTCATTGCTTTTGCGGGTAAAAAATTCACATTGAATATTAAGGGAAAAGCACTAGTTTTTGCCTTATCAACCGCCTTCTTTACGGCTTGCTATACCCTATCCGATGGCTATGGTGCCAGAGCAAGTGAAGACCCTGTCGTGTACACACTTTGGTTGTTTCTTTTAAATGGGATTGTGTTAGCTGTACCTGGCCTTATCAAATATCGTGGTGCCTTACTTGTTGGAATTCAACAATACTGGCGTTCAGGGTTGCTAGGTGGGTTAATGCAACTCATTAGCTATGGCATTGCCATATGGGCGATGAGCCAAGCACCGATTGTCATGGTCGCCGCAGTTAGAGAAACTAGCGTACTATTTGCCATGTTTTTATCCATTGCTTTTCTTAAAGAAAAATTCAACGTCATGCGAGTCATTGCCTGTGTTGTTATTGTTTTTGGTGTTTTATTAGCAAAATTAAGTCATTAATAAAATTGTTATTATTTGAATGTTTGGTTATCAAGCAACTAATTTAGCTTTATTCAAAATCGTATTATTGCTTTTTATTTACCCATAATTGTTATATTTTCTCACCAGATATGAGGCCAAAATGTCGCTTTTAAAATCTTTACTGGCTATTTCCATTATTAGTGCTTCTTTTCCTAGTTTTTCAGCTATCCCCGCGGACACCATAATCGTAGATGGAACCATCTTAACAATGGATGCTAAAAAACAGGTTATTGACCATGGCACGGTTGTCATCAAAGGCAATAAAATTATTGCGGTTGGTGGCCCTGAACTTGCTCAAAATTATCAAGCACCTAATGTCCTGAATGTTAATGGCGATATTGTCATGCCAGGGCTAATTAACACTCACACACATGCATCTATGACCGTGTTTCGTTCCTTAGCCGATGATGTGCCAGACCGTTTACACCGTTATATTTTCCCATTAGAAAATAAAATGGTTTCCCGTGAAATGGTACGAGTTGGGGCCAACCTTGCGAATATTGAAATGATTAAAGGTGGCGTCACAACTTACGTTGATATGTATTACTTTGAAGATGAAGTGGCTAAAACCGTTGATAAAATTGGACTAAGAGCGGTTCTTGGGGAATCAGTGATTCAATTTCCCGTCGCTGATGCAAAAAATGCAGATGAAGGTATCGATTATGCAGTCAACTTTATCAATCAATACAAAGATCACCCACGTATCACCCCTGCTTTTGCGCCTCATGCGCCTTATACCAATACAACAGAGCATTTACAGAAAATAGCAAAATTATCTCAAGAACTTAATGTTCCAGTAATGATCCATCTGGCGGAAACTGACCGTGAACAAGAAGAAATAGCCAAACGTACAGGAGGGAAAAGCCCTGTACAATATATGGCTGACATTGGCGCACTGAATAATAAAGTTATTGCAGCGCACGCCATTATGGTTGATGAAAAGGATATGGATCTACTCAAGCAGTATGATGTCGGCGTTGCGCATAATATCAGTGCGAATACTAAGTCTGCTAAAGGTGTTGCCCCTGTGACAACCATGCTGGAAAAGGGGATCCGCGTTGGTTTGGGAACGGATGGACCAATGTCGAGTAATACGCTAACGACGTTAAATGAGCTAAATTTAGTCGGTAAAATTCACAAACTAGCCAATAAAGATAGAGCAGCGATGCCACCAATCACTGTTGTTGAGATGGCGACCATGGGCTCTGCGCGGGTATTACATATGGAAGACAAACTCGGCTCTCTCGAAGCAGGGAAATTAGCTGATATCATTGTTATTGATACCAAATCACCAAATATGGTTCCTATGTATAGCCCCTATGCCGCATTAGTCTATGGCGCAAATGGAGCCAATGTTCGCCATACTATTGTTGATGGCAAGGTATTGATGCAAGACCGTAAAATACTGACTGCTGATGAAAATACAATTATCAAAGAAGCTCAAGATTTTGCCAGTAAAGTCCGCGAAACTGTGGTTGCTAGTGGTGAAGTCGTAAAATAAGATAAAAAAATGGCTGACTTGGCAATATGCTCAGTCAGCCATTCTAGCTTTTCCAATTATTAACTAATTATTTATTAGTTAAATCATCAAAGAATTTCTTAACGCCATCTAAAAAGCTTTTAGAG
The DNA here is from genome assembly GCF_028481025.1 of Providencia sp. PROV150. Classification (NCBI taxonomy): domain Bacteria; kingdom Pseudomonadati; phylum Pseudomonadota; class Gammaproteobacteria; order Enterobacterales; family Morganellaceae; genus Providencia; species Providencia sp. PROV150. Next base: position 19,055 of record NZ_JAMPPJ010000029.1, read on the forward strand.
CGCGGGCTGTTCTTCTCACCGCTCTTTCCACCTAATGATTCACCAAACTCTTTGAGCAACTCTTTTTGTTTCTCATTGAGTTTAACGGGGGTTTCAACAACAATGTGGCACATTAAATCACCTTGCAGACCACCACGTACCGATTTCACACCTTTTCCTTTCATACGGAAAATTTTACCGGTTTGGGTTTCTGCTGGGATTTTCAGTTTTACACGGCCATCAAGGGTTGGTACTTCAATTTCGCCACCCAGTGCTGCATCAGCAAAGTTAATTGGAACCTCACAGTGCAGGTTATTACCATCACGCTCAAAAATATTATGAGGCAACACATGAACCTGAACGAATAAATCTCCTGCTGGTGCCCCGTTTTCTCCGGCCTCACCTTCTCCTGACAAGCGAACACGGTCACCTGTATCTACACCTGCTGGAATTTTAACTGACAGTGTTTTATATCTTTCAACACGGCCATGGCCATGACATTTGTTGCATGGATCTTTGATAACTTTACCGCGACCATGACACGTTGGACAAGGCTGTTGTACAGAGAAAAAGCCTTGGCGCATATGGACTTGGCCCATACCGTGACAGGTTGAGCACGTATCCGCACTAGTTCCTGGTTTCGCACCATTACCATGACAAACGTCACAGGTTTCCAAGGTTGGAATACGGATTTCTTTGGTCACTCCACGGACAGCCTCTTCGAGAGTCAGTTCCATGTTGTACTGTAGGTCAGAACCACGGCTTGGGCGCTGCTGTCTGCGGCCGCCTCCAAAAATATCACCGAAGACGTCACCAAAGATATCACTAAAGTCCGCACCACCGAAGCCACCGCCTCCGCCCATTCCACCTTGCTCAAACGCAGCATGACCATACTGGTCATAAGCCGCACGTTTTTGCTCGTCAGAAAGAACTTCGTAAGCTTCTTTGATCTCTTTAAATTTATCTTCTGAACCTTTATCACCCTGATTACGGTCAGGGTGATGCTTCATCGCTAAGCGCTTATAAGCACGCTTAATATCTTTATCCGATGCATTTCTTTCGAGGCCTAATACCTCATAAAAATCTCTTTTTGCCATTTAATTTTACCCTTAACATGCGGAACGGGCGTAGAGTTGCCTCGACGCCCGTATCCGGTATCAGTAACCATTAACTATCATTGCTATAGTTACTGCGCCCGCTAAGGGCATTATTTTTTGTCTTTGTCGTTAACTTCTTCGAATTCAGCATCAACAACATCATCATCTTTTTTCGCTTCTGCGCCAGCGCCAGCTGCACCGCCCGCTTGAGCTTGTTGCTGTGCGATTTCCAGAAGTTTTGCAGATGCCGTGACTAAAGCTTGGATTTTCGCTTCAATATCCGCTTTGTCTTCACCTTTTGCTGCTGCTTCTAATTCAGAAGTTGCTTTTTCGATATTCGCTTTATCTTCAGCTGGTAATTTATCACCGGCTTCTTCGATTTGTTTACGAGTACCGTGAACTAATTGGTCAGCTTGGTTACGAACCTGAACTAGCTCTTCAAATTTACGGTCAGCTTCAGCGTTTGCTTCTGCATCACGTACCATTTTTTCGATTTCCTCATCATTCAGACCTGAAGAAGCCTTAATGGTGATGTTTTGCTCACGTCCACTATTTTTATCTTTAGCAGAAACATGCAAGATACCATCCGCATCGATATCAAAAGTCACTTCGATTTGTGGCATACCACGTGGTGCAGGTTGAATACCATCTAAGTTAAACTGCCCCAGTGATTTGTTGTCACTTGCGCGTTTACGCTCACCTTGCAGAACATGGATAGTTACCGCTGCTTGGTTATCTTCAGCTGTTGAGAACACTTGGCTATGTTTAGTTGGGATAGTGGTATTCTTCGCAATTAACGAAGTCATCACGCCACCCATGGTTTCGATACCTAAAGACAGAGGAGTTACGTCAAGTAACAGAACGTCTTTAACATCACCCGCTAAAACACCACCTTGAACTGCCGCACCCATTGCAACCGCTTCATCTGGGTTAACGTCTTTACGTGGTTCTTTACCAAAGAAATCAGCAACAACTTTTTGAACCATTGGCATACGTGTTTGACCACCAACTAAGATAACATCGTTGATTTCGCTCACGCTTAAGCCTGCGTCTTGCAGAGCAACTTTAACTGGCTCCATAGAACGCTTAACTAAATCTTCTACCAGTGACTCTAATTTCGCACGAGTCACTTTGATATTCATGTGTTTAGGACCTGTTGCATCTGCTGTAATATACGGCAGGTTAACATCTGTTTGTTGTGCAGAAGACAGCTCAATTTTCGCTTTTTCTGCAGCTTCTTTCAGACGTTGCATTGCTAACGGGTCGTTACGCAGGTCAACACCTTGTTCTTTCTTAAATTCTTCAACTAAGTAGTTGATTAAACGTGTATCAAAGTCTTCACCACCTAAGTGTGTGTCACCATTGGTAGCCAGAACTTCATACGTTTTTTCGCCATCAACTTCATCGATTTCGATGATTGATAAGTCGAATGTACCACCACCTAAGTCATAAACCGCGATAGTACGGTTACCAACTTCTCTGTCTAAGCCGTATGCTAATGCAGCTGCTGTTGGTTCGTTAATGATACGTTTTACTTCTAAACCAGCAATACGGCCAGCATCTTTAGTCGCTTGACGCTGAGCATCGTTAAAGTAAGCTGGTACAGTAATAACTGCTTCTGTTACTGGCTCACCTAAATAGTCTTCTGCTGTTTTCTTCATTTTTTTCAGAACTTCAGCTGAAACTTGTGGTGGAGCCATTTTTTGGCCTTTCACATCTAACCAAGCATCGCCGTTATCAGCCGCAATGATTTTATATGGCATGATAGAAACGTCGCGCTGAACTTCTTCGTCTTGGAAACGACGACCAATCAAACGTTTAATTGCAAATAAAGTATTTTCTGGGTTAGTCACTGCCTGACGTTTCGCTGGCTGACCAACTAAAATTTCACCATCTTGAGTGTACGCAATGATGGAAGGAGTAGTTCTATCACCTTCGCTGTTCTCCAGAACACGAGCTGTAGTACCATCCATAATTGCAACGCATGAGTTAGTTGTACCCAAGTCGATACCAATAATTTTACCCATCTAAAACGCCTCCAAAGGAATTCTTTTCACTATGATTTCGATATCAATCTATATGAGGCTCAATATTTCATTTTCAAGGGAGTTTTCACTCTGAGCCTAAATTATTTTTCAATACGCAATAATTTGGATTGATATCAGTTGATGCTTTTAAGATGGGGTCACAAATTCATTCATCAAGGGGGAGAATCAAAAAAATTTGCATTTATTGCAAAAAAACCTGTCTTGTGATCATGGTTTAAACAATTAAAACTGCGTATGATGCGCCGCCGCTGTCACTTTGGCAAAACCTTTTTGTTTTTATCTATTTGAATTTTTTATATTTTACCAGAGGTTATATGCAGTCTAGCTCTCTTGCAAATCCAGGCCCACTTGGTTTACTAGGCTTTGGTATGACAACCATCCTGCTGAATATTCATAATGCAGGTTTTTTCCCTCTTTCATCCGTTATTTTAAGTATGGGCATTTTTTATGGTGGTATTGCTCAATTTATTGCAGGTCTGATTGAATACAAAAAAGGCAATACATTCGGTGCAACTGCATTTACCTCTTACGGTATGTTTTGGATTGCATTAGTGGGGTTATTATTTTTGCCTTCAATGGGATTAGCCGAAGCAACTTCACCTGAGTTTTTAGGTGTTTTCCTCGCTATTTGGGGAATTTTTACCTTTTTCATGTTTTTAGGAACCTTCAAAGCTAATTTTGTTTTGCAATTTGTCTTTGGTAGCTTAACTGTATTATTCGCTTTATTAGCGATTGGCAATATTACGGGAAATGCAGCATTACTAAAATTTGCTGGTTTTGAAGGAATTATCTGTGGCGCTAGCGCATTTTATTTAGCGGTCGCAGAAATATTAAATGAGCAATATGGCAAAACGGTATTACCGATTGGCCAACGTGGTTAAATTTAACTAACGTATGTGATTTTATGCATTAAATATTATTAATCAGGTGAGCTAAGCCTCACCTGATTACATCGCAAACTATTCAGGACGAATTGCGGATTTAGGCCTAAATGCCTTCACAACCGTAGGGTCTGTTTCTACATATGGGCCGTCAAGCAATTGAATACAATAAGGAACACTGGCAAAAATACCAGAAACTACCACATTCCCTTCTTTGTCTTTTAAACCTTCCAGAGTTTCCGCGATCGCTTTAGGCTGCCCAGGTAAATTTAAAATCAAAGCCTGGTTGCGTATTACCCCTACTTGGCGTGACAGTATCGCAGTAGGGACGAACTTTAGGCTAATTTGGCGCATTTGTTCGCCAAAACCTGGCATTTCACGGTCTGCAATCGCAAGGGTTGCATCAGGCGTGACATCACGGCGAGCAGGTCCTGTGCCGCCTGTGGTTAGGACTAAATGGCAAGCAAACTCATCCACCAGCTCACATAATGTTTGCTCTATCATGATTTGCTCATCAGGGATCAGGCGAGTTTCGATACGAAAAGGGGTTGTCAACGTTTTCGCTAACCACTCTTCTAATGCGGGAATGCCTTTGTCTTCATAAATACCACTCGAAGCACGATCAGAAACGGAAACCAGACCTATGCGCAATTCATCCATACAAACCTCAAAGAAATTATTCAATCAAAAACTGTTCACTTAATAATAAACAGGGGCAATATCATACCATGATGAACGATTGCATAAAGCGCCCTTGATTTTATATCTTGAAATTGAGAACTAACTCAATGAAAAATAGGCATAAAAAAACCCAACCAACAGGCTGGGTTTTAAGGAAAAATGAAATAAATTACAGTAAGTCTGCAATCATTTTTTCTAGTTTTTCTTGGTCTACTGCAAACTTACGGATACCGTCAGACAGTTTATCAACCGCCATTGGGTCTTGGTTGTGCTGCCAATAGAACTCTGCTTCAGTCAACTTAGCGCCTGGCTCTTTAGTTTTACCTGTATCAGTCAGTTTACGTACTAATTCACCTTGTGATTCAGACAGCTCTTTTAATAAGCCTGGAGAGATAGTTAAACGGTCACAACCTGCTAGTTCAATGATTTCACCCACGTTACGGAAGCTTGCGCCCATAACCACAGTTTTATAACCGTGAGCTTTGTAGTAGTTGTAGATTTCAGTAACAGAAACCACACCTGGGTCTTCATGTGGTGCGAATTCTTTCTTATCTGTATTCGCTTTGTACCAGTCAAGAATACGGCCCACAAATGGAGAAATCAGGTATACGCCCGCTTCCGCACAAGCACGCGCTTGAGCAAAAGAGAATAATAAAGTCAGGTTACAGTTAATGCCTTCTTTTTCCAGTTTCTCTGCAGCACGGATACCCTGCCAAGTTGAAGCCAGTTTAATCAGAATACGGTCATTGCTGATGCCTGCATCGTTATACATTTTGATTAAGTGACGCGCTTTAGCAATACAAGCTTCTTCATCATAAGACAGGCGCGCATCAACTTCAGTAGAAATACGACCTGGAACTAATTTCAGAATTTCCAGACCGATATTAACAGCCAGCTTGTCACAAGCATCAACAATTTGTTGCTCGCGATTATTGCTTTGCTTACGAGCCCATTCTACCGCTTCATCAATTAATTTACGGTACTCAGGAATTTGTGCAGCATTTAAGATCAGCGAGGGATTTGTGGTCGCGTCTTGTGGTTTGTAAAGCTTCATCGCTTCGATGTCGCCAGTATCAGCAACAACAGTTGTCAGACTACGTAATGAGGTTAGTTTATCGGTCATTTCTTTAATCTCGTTGTTATACCCGTCATATTCCAAGTTGTAGCGGTGGTTAGCTACCTACAATTCTTGCGACTCTTGTGGTGTAGGCTAACAAACTGCAACTTGAATTACTTTGCGTATTATAAAGGAATTGTGGCTATCGCCGCACCGTCTACAGATAATATCATGCATCCATATTGCTGCAAGCAAGTAAATCTAGTCAAAAGCAACTATTTGATTGGCAATCGATTTCGCTAGCCAATTAGAAACTGAATCCTTTTAGCTAGTTATATTGTGCTATCATTGTAATTAAAGAATAATATTGGTTTGGCTTATCGTATCAATTAGCCAATTAGGAAGAATTTTTGCTAAAGTAAGCAGTATCATTCTTTATAAAGGGTCAAGTCATGCTTATTACAATTTCACCTGCAAAAACATTAGACTACGAAAGCCCACTTGCGACACAGCAGTTTACTCAGCCTGAATTACTTACTGAGTCACAAAAATTAATTAATGTCTGTCGTAAATTAACCCCTGCAGATATTGCCAGTTTAATGAAAATTAGTGACAAGCTTGCGGGGCTCAATGCTGCCCGTTTTGCAGAATGGCATGCGGACTTTACCCCAGAAAATGCACGCCAAGCGATCCTTGCCTTCAAAGGGGATGTGTATACTGGTATGCAAGCAGAAACCTTTTCTCAAGACGATTTTGCGTTTGCTCAATCTCATTTACGCATATTATCAGGTCTTTACGGTATCTTAAGACCGCTAGATTTAATGCAACCTTACCGCTTAGAAATGGGAATTCGATTAAAAAACACCCGTGGAAAAGATTTATATGAGTTTTGGGGAGACATCATCACCAAGCAATTAAATCACGCATTAGCGGAGCAAAAAGATCAAATATTAGTCAACCTTGCCTCAGATGAATATTTTAAATCGGTGAATACAAAGAAATTGGACGGGCAAATTATCAAGCCTATTTTCCTTGATGAAAAAAATGGTAAATATAAAGTTATCAGTTTTTATGCAAAAAAAGCGCGGGGTTTAATGAGCCGCTTTATCATCCAAAATAAATTAACGAAAACAGACCAACTGGCTGATTTTAATTTAGAAGGCTATCAATTTGATGAAAGCCAATCTAAAGGTAACGAGCTGGTATTTACCCGCTCAGAGCAAGCCTAATATACAAAACGTGGGGATTGGTACGCAGCCGATACCCACGAATGCCAAAATACTTCACTCTTTTTTCGGGCTCTATCACAATTTACTCATAAACCTTCTAGTCAAGAACAAATTAGCATTGATTCCTCAGCCTACTTTTTAGCTTTATGACAGTATAAATTGAGTTTTACCCACTATTTTGGAGGTGAAGTATGCCTTATGTTGCATCATCAAAGCGCTATACTGAAATGGAATATCGTTTATGTGGCCGTAGCGGATTACGCTTACCACTGATTTCATTAGGGTTATGGCACAACTTTGGCGATAACAAACCCTTTGATAATTGCCAAGCCATGCTTCGCCATGCTTTTGACCTTGGGATCACCCATTTTGATCTTGCTAATAATTATGGGCCACCACCAGGCTCTGCCGAAAGTACATTTGGCAAAATTATGCAGCGGGATTTTCTGCCTTATCGCGATGAAATGGTTATTTCATCAAAAGCGGGTTTCACTATGTGGGATGGCCCTTATGGCGACTGGGGAAGTAAAAAATACTTAGTTGCAAGCCTAAACCAAAGTTTAAAGCGAATGGGATTAGATTATGTAGATATATTTTATCATCATCGACCTGATCCCAATACTCCATTAGAAGAAACCATGGGAGCGCTGGATCTCATAGTTCGCCAAGGAAAAGCCCTGTATGTGGGGATTTCTAATTACCCAACCAATTTAGCCAAAGAAGCCATTAATATTCTCAATGAATTAGGAACCCCTTGCCTGATTCACCAACCTAGATATTCCATGCTAGAACGTACTCCCGAAGAAGATTTACTCGATTTACTGGAAGAAGAAGGCGTTGGCTCTATCGCATACTCTCCATTGGCTGGTGGGATATTAACCGATCGCTACCTTAATGGCATCCCTGCTGATTCACGTGCTGCAGGTAATCCTTCTTTGCCCCCAGAAAGACTCACGTCAAACATTTTATCAAAGGTTAAACAACTGAATGAACTGGCAACAAAAAGAGGACAAAAGCTAAACCAAATGGCATTAGCATGGTTACTGAGACACGACAGGATCACTTCCGTTCTCATTGGCGCAAGCCGTATCAGCCAAATTGATGATGCAATGGGGATACTAAAAAATCGTAATTTTACGCAAAAAGAGCTCAAAGCCATCGAATTAATATTAGAAGGCGAATAAAACACACAAGTTGCAGGATATCCTGCAACTTAATAAATTTTATCTCAATTAACGATATTCCCCATTTGCTTTAAACTGCACCACAGAATAAGGCTGAGTACGGCCATCTGGCTGCTCCATCCCTAGGCTACCAATTGGCATACCCGGAACAGAAATCCCTACCACATCCGCTGGTAAGGCATCAATCGCATCAAGACTGCTGACAGGAACATGGCCAACAATCACTTTACCTTTGTATTTAGCGATATGGCAGCTGCGTAAGTTATAAGGCACATTCAGCTCATCATTCAGTTTGTTCAACTCATCATAACTGATTTCATTGACCACAACGTCATACCCTGCTTTTTTAACTCCTTCTCCCCATAATTGGCAGCAACCACAGTTTGCATCTTTATACAATTGCACGCTCTGGTTTTGAGAAAATGCAGAAAATGACAGTAAAAACATTCCACCTAAAATTATCTTCTTCATTGCTATTTACCTTATCAATAATAATGACTAGTACTTAAAAAGTGTCTATTTTTTATGGCGTAACTGACAGATTAATTTATAAGCCGCAGGAATGATAAATAGGGATAATAACGGTGCAGTTATCATTCCACCAATCATCGGTGCAGCAATACGGCTCATCACTTCTGAACCGACTCCTGTTCCAAGTAATATTGGCAATAAACCGGCTAAAATTACGGCAACCGTCATGGCTTTAGGGCGAACACGTAAAACTGCGCCTTCATATAATGCACGGTCTAAATCTTGGTTTGATAGCTTGCTTATTCCTTGCTGTTTTTCTTTATCTTCGATTGCATGGCGTAAATAAATCAACATAACTACGCCAAATTCAGCCGCGACACCTGCCAATGCAATAAATCCAGTTCCTGTTGCAACTGATAAATTAAAGTTCATCCAATAAAGGAACCAAATCGCGCCCACTAAAGCAAAAGGTAAACTTAATAAAATCAGTAAAGCTTCACTAAATCGTCTAAAGGCTAAATAAAGCAGTACAAAAATAATCATGATGGTCGCGGGAACCATTAACATTAATTTTTGGTTAGCCCTTTCGAGTAATTCAAATTGCCCCGTAAAGGAATAGCTAAGACCCGGCCTCATTTGAATATTATCTTTTATTGCTGTATCAATATCTTTAATAACAGAAACCATATCACGATCACGTGCATCAATATAAATCCAACTAGTCGGTCTGGCGTTCTCTGTTTTCAACATGGGAGCGCCCATATTCACGGAGACATCTGCAACATCACTAAGTACTATTTGCTGTTTGTTTGGCGTTAAAATTGGTAATAACTTCATCGCAGATACACTATTTCGGTAATCTTGAGGATATCTTATGCTAATTGGGTAACGCTCAATCCCTTCAACTGTTTCCCCAATCATTTCCCCACCAGTGGCCATTGAAATATACACTTGTACGTCGCTGACACTCATACCAAAACGAGCCGCTTTTTCTCTATCAATTTTGACATCAATATAGCGTCCGCCTACCAACCTCTCAGCCAAAACTGAAACCACCCCCGGTACCGATTTTGTGACTTTTTCAATTTCTTGGGCTAATGCATCGATTTCTTCAAGATCCCTGCCTGATACTTTAATACCTATAGGGCTTTTGACTCCCGTAGATAACATATCAATACGGTTACGAATAGGTGGAACCCATAAGTTTGCAACCCCAGGTAAACGTACAGTTTCATCGAGCTCATCAATAATTTTTTCGAGTGTCATTCCTTCTCGCCACTGTGCTTGCGGCTTCAAACGTATCGTTGTTTCAATCATTTCCATCGGGGCTGAATCCGTTGCTGTTTCAGCTTTACCAACTTTTCCAAATACCGTATCCACCTCTGGAATAGTTTTGATTAACTTATCCGTATTTTGTAGTAAAAATGCCGCTTGTGCAGGCGAAACACCCGGTAATGTTGAAGGCATATAAAGTAAGTCACCTTCATTAATTGCAGGAAGAAATTCACCACCTAAATGTTTTAATGGCCATATCACCGTAAATAAAGATAAGAAACCAATTAATAAGGTGGTTTTCGGCCACGCTAATACCTTAATTAAAATAGGGCTATAGAGTGAGATCAACCAACGATTCAGTGGGTTTTTATTTTCATTTGGAATATTACCGCGGATCCAATATCCCATTAGAATTGGAATAACAATCAGCGCTAAAGCCGCAGCACCCGCCATGGCATAGGTTTTTGTGAATGCAAGTGGACCAAATAAACGGCCTTCTTGCCCTTCCAACGTAAAGATAGGAATAAAAGACAATGTGATAATTAATAAACTGATAAATAATGCAGGCCCAACTTCAACAGCGGAATCCGTAATAACTTTCCAACGCTGGGCATTATCAATGACTTTATCTTCATTTTCATGTTGCCATTTTTCTAATTTTTTATGTGCATTTTCGATCATAACAATGGCGGCATCCACCATGGCTCCGATCGCAATTGCAATGCCCCCTAACGACATAATATTTGCATTTATTCCTTGGTAGCGCATGACGATAAAGGCAATAAATAATCCAAGGGGCAAAGAAATAATTGCCACGAGAGCAGAACGGAAATGCCATAAAAAAACGGCACACACTAATGCGACAACAATAAATTCTTCTAGTAACTTATAACTTAAATTATCAATCGCGTTATCAATAAGAATGCTTCTATCATAAGTCGTGATAATTTCGATGCCTTCCGGCAAGCTAGCACTTAAATCTTCAAGTTTCTGTTTTACATCCTGAATCACATTACGTGCATTTTCACCAGAGCGAAGCAGAATAATTCCCCCAACGACCTCACCTTCTCCATTTAGCTCAGCAACCCCACGACGCATTTCGGGGCCTTCCTGTATTCGAGCAACATCTTGTAGGTAAATAGGTACACCATTTTCTGGCGTTTTTAGGTAGATTTTATTGAAGTCATCAATAGATTGAAGATAACCACTTGCTCTAACCATATATTCAGCTTCAGCAATTTCAATCGATGAACCACCGGCTTCTTGGTTAGCCATTTCAACGGCCTGTTTTATTTCAGGTAATGTCACTGAAAATTGGCTGAGCTTGAGTGGGTCAACTAAGATTTGGTAAGATTTAACCACACCGCCAACGGTTGCCACTTCTGAAACATTAGGCAAAGCCTTCAATTCATATTTCAAAAACCAATCTTGTAATGAACGTAGTTCTGCTAGATTATGTTTTCCAGTTTTATCCACTAAAGCATATTCAAAAATCCAACCAACACCTGTCGCATCAGGGCCAATGGAGGCTACTGCACCTTTGGGTAATTGGTTTTGGACTTGATTTAAATATTCTAAAACTCGTGAACGAGCCCAGTATAAATCTGTATTATCTTCAAAAATAACATAAACATATGAGTCACCAAATGCAGAAAACCCCCGCACCGTTTTTGCTCCCGGCACAGATAGCATCGTCGTCGTTATCGGGTAGGTAACTTGGTTTTCGACCAGTTGCGGCGCTTGCCCTGGATAAGTGGTTTTGATGATCACTTGTACATCAGATAAGTCAGGTAATGCATCAACTGGTGTACTGCGAATGCTCCAAATACCCGCAATGACTAAAAACACGACTCCCATTAACACTAGAAATCGGTTAGCAACCGAGCGTCTTATAATCCATTCCAACATACTCTACTCCTGAGATTTATGTGATGAATGATTAGATGACGCTGATACTTCAGGAAGCGCTTCCATCTTGGCTAATGCACCAGCAATATTCGCTTCAGAATCAATCAGGAAAATACCCTGAGTCACTATATGCTCACCCACTTGTAAGCCTTCAGATATTGCTGTCATTTGTTGAGATTCACTCAGCACTCGTACTCTTTTGGGAATAAATTCACCATTCTCACCAACAGCAATAACATGCTGTTCTTTCCCAGAGTCCACAATGGCTTGTGAAGGGATCAATAAACTTTCATTACCTTCTGCAACTAAATTTAAATATGCTGTCATACCTGGTTTTAATAAATGGTTAGGATCAGCAATTTCTGTACGAATATTAATTGTACGACTTGCTTGATCTGCACTGGGTAATATCAACCAGTTTTTTACAGTAAATAACTGCGAAGGATAGGCAGGAATAGAAACTGTAAATTGTGTTTGTTGATTAAGTAATTCAGCAACTGACTGAGGAACAGATGCATTAATCCATAATGGATCTGTTCCTTGTATTTGTGCGATAACGACTTCTTTGGATACATTCATCCCTAAACGTAGATTAAGTGCAGTAATTACCCCAGAAATAGGAGCTTGAATAGTAAAACGTGTTTGCACTTTTCCTGTTTTAATAAACTGAGAAAGCGCGCCTTCTGGCATGCCATTTAAACGTAAACGCTCAATGACACTATTAAGATCTTGTTGGCTCGCATTCATTTGCTTAAGCGCAAGATATTCACTTTGTGCTTCAACCCATGCAGGGATCGTTAGCTCAGCAATAGGAACGCCTTTTTGGATCCTCTCACCTACTGTGAATGGATAAACTTTTTCAACAAAACCATTTTCGCGTGCTTGTACAATAGCAAATTGATGGTCATTAAACGCAATTTCGGCTGGAAATGTTAAGTCATAGTTTAATTTCCCCCACTTCACATCCACCGTTTTAAGCCCTAAATTTTGTGTCTGTGTTGGGTTAATTGTTACCCCTTTGCTATTCGCTGAAGCCAAGTTTTCATCCGCATATTTAGGAACAAGATCCATGTCCATAAAAGGGGATTTCCCTGGTTGATCAAACTTGGTATTGGGATACATGGGATCATACCAATACAATACGGTGCGTTCTTGTTTTTCAACTGATTGGCTATTATTTTCTATAACGAAAAAATAACGGTAAAATAAAATTGAAATAACGCTCGATAAAATAATTACCAATAGCAATTTGGTCAGTTTAACTAATGACATAACATCTCTCTACCTATTTAGTTTATTTTTTCGACGGATTTCAACATTGAAAGATTACCTTGTTGTACAAATGAAAATTTCAATTCATCATTTTCTTGTAAACCGTTGATCATATTTTCATCTTCATATGTAAAACGCATCGTCATTGGTGGCCAACCAATGCTTTCTATTTCTTTATGATTTATCGTTAATTTTTTATTATCTTTGTCAATCGAGATTAGCTTTCCTTCAGTGTTAATTGTTGGTTCCGCCGCTTTTTCTGGATAAATAGAGTGATTATGTTCAGCTGCATTTGCATAGCTGGTTGCTGTTAATATCGCCATTGAAATTACAAAAAATACCGTATTTAGTTTTTTCATTTTTACCCTCATGATTTGATTAATCCGCCACCTAATGCAGAGAATAAATTTATTTCATTCTTCTGCTGTTCTATTTTCAACATCAATAAGTTTTGCTGTTCTGTAAATAAGCTACGCTGCGCTTCGAGAACATCGAGATAACTTAAACCACCATATCGATAACTTGCTTGTTTCTGTGTTAAGACGTTTTGCAGCGTGTTGACATATTGCTCTTGGGAGATAAGTTGTTTTTCTAAACTCAATTTTATCACTAAGGCATCTTTCACTTCTCGAAACGCTACTTGAATACTTTTTTCGTAATTAGCAATCGCTTTATTTTTTCTAATATTTGCCAACTCTAAATTTCGGCTATTTGTCCCCCCAGTAAAAATAGGTAGCGTAATTTTAGGAATAAAATTCCAAATACCATTTGAAGAGTCAAATAACCCCGTTAAAGAATCATTACTATTTGCAATTCCCGTATTAAAGGAAATAGAAGGAAAGAAAGCTGCTCTCACTACACCTATGTTGGCATTCTCAGAAATAATGTTTTGCTCCGCAGCCATAATATCCGGGCGCTTTAGCAATATTTCAGAAGGAATATCTGGAGGTGTCGTAATTAAAGGATAGTTTGGCTCGTAGCGTCCTAGATCTAAGTTTATTTTTGTTGCATAGTCATTTGTCAAAAAATTCAGTAAATTTTCATTTTTTGCAATTTCACTTTCAATTTTTTCGATATTAATAGAAATAGACTGTACTTGCCCTTTAGCTTGTTCTAGGTCTGATAGTGCGGCTTTTCCTGCCGCCACTTTTTGCATTACAATCGATTGACTATTGAGATAACTTTGTTTCGTCTCTTGTGCAATTAATAATAGCTTTTGGTTATACACCACATCTAAGTACGCTTCTGCTACCGTTTTAATCGTGATGATTTGTGTCGCACGGCTCATCTCTTGAGAAGCAATAAACTTTGCTTTGTCTGCATCAGATAAATTTTTGATACGCCCAAAAAAATCCAGCTCATAGCTGATATCAATGCCTACGCTGTATTTCTTATTAAAGGATGACCCGCTCTCTAACGACTGACTATAATCACCACTCATCGATGAATTAACTTGAGGATATTTTTCTGCCCCCGCTAGCCCAAAACGTACACGAGCTTCCTCTACATCTAACGCAGCAAGGTATAAATCGCTGTTTTTCTCTAGTGCAATTTCTATCACGTTTTTCATTTGAGGGTCTTGAATAAATTGTTCCCAACTAGGGATCAATAATTCAGTTTGAGCCTGCTTTGCTGCATCAGAAACATGACTATTGAATTGATGAGGTAAATTAAGGTTAGGGCGTTGATATTCAGGAGCGAGCGAAACACAGCCCGTCAAAGTTAAGGCATAAGCTATTATTAATATTTTTGGGGAATACATGGTATAGCCATGCCTCTAGTAATTAAAATTGGAGCTATAGTAAAAAAGACCTCCTGTTAGATTGATGACATGAAAATGACAAATTTGTCATTTTACATTTCGTTGCTGTAGTGCTTAGAATGGCTGCATTATTTACCCAGCTGATAGGTCTGAGATGAAATTACTTATTGTTGAAGATGAACATAAAACGAGAGAATACTTGTCTAAAGGCTTAAGTGAGTCCGGGTTTATTGTTGATGCAATCGAAAATGGTATTACAGGCCTGCATATGGCCACAACTGAAGACTATGATTTAATTATTCTTGATGTGATGTTACCTGATATTAACGGCTGGGAAATTGCAAAGAGCTTACGCAATTCAGGAAAAAATACACCAATACTGATGCTCACTGCATTAGGTAATGTTGAACATCGAGTCAAAGGGCTAGAGTTAGGTGCTGATGATTATCTCGTTAAACCATTTGATTTTTCGGAGTTACTCGCTCGAGTAAGAACTTTATTACGCAGAGGCAACAGCAGCATCCAAAAAACACAGTTTACCATTGCTAACTTGCATGTTGACCTGATTAAGCGACGCGTTACCCGTGAAAATGATAAAATTATACTCACCAGTAAAGAGTTTTCTTTATTGGAATTTTTTATTCTTCACCAAGGTGAAGTACTTTCTCGTTCTCTTATCGCTTCAAAAGTGTGGGATATGAATTTTGATAGTGATACCAATGTGATTGATGTAGCAGTGAAAAGATTAAGAGCTAAGATAGATCAAGGCTATGAGCCTAAATTGATCCATACCATCAGGGGAATGGGCTATTTACTTGAGATCCCTGAAAATGATTAAATTTTTTCGATCTCCTGTCTCAATTTCAATTCGTCTTATTGTTTTGATCAGTATTACTCTCTCCCTCGCCTTGTTACTATTTAGCTCGATCATGATCAATTCGGTTATGTTGCATTTTAAACAGCAAGATGAATACACACTTAACCAGTTGAACCTAACGATCCGTAGCTTGTTAAATAACAATACAGACTCACAAAGTGAACAATATGCACGTATTAAAACCATTATTAATGAGCACCAAGACATTACTATTTATCTCATTGATAAAAAAGGAAATGAATTAATATCTCCCAATGCAACAGATAAGCTCATTACGTACTTAAAAAATTATGATCCTCATAAAAATAACCAAGAAGAGCTTAAAAATTATCGCCTATCTGAAATTATTATTCAGGTAGATTCCCCTTCAGAGTCTAAACAATATCGGTTGGTTACTGCATTATCATTAAATTTTCATCATGATTATCTGAGTTCATTAATAAATAATTTAATTGTCAGCGCTATTATATTGTGCTTATTTACTATTCTTGTCGTTTATTTCCTTGTAATTAAAGGATTAAAACCCCTTAAAGATGTGAGCGATGAAATCAAAAATGTCACTTCCGAAAACTTAAGTGTGCGTTTAGACCCTGATTCTGTACCTAATGAATTAAAACAATTAACAAAATCATTTAATCAGATGTTAGTCAAAATTGAAGATGTTTTCGTAAGACAAACGAATTTCTCAGCAGATATAGCTCATGAAATGCGTACACCTATCACTAATTTAATGACTGAAACCCAAATATCTTTGAGTAAAAATCGCAGTAAAGAAGAACTCGTTGAAGTGTTATATTCTAATTTAGAAGAATATAACCGTCTATCACGAATGATCTCTGATATGCTTTTTCTTGCTCAAGCAGATGATAATAGGCTTATCCCTGAGAAAAAAGTTATTAATATTAAAACTGAAATAGAGCTCATATTTGATTATTTTGAATATCTCGCGGAAGAGAATGAAATAAAGCTTAAGCTAATTGGTGATACAGACCCTATTATGGCCGATAAAGATATGTTAAGAAGAGCAATTACTAACTTAATATCAAATGCTATCCGCTATACCCCAAAGGGGGATTCTGTCAGTATTAATATTTCGAATGTAAAAAATGGTATTGAATTAATTATCAGCAATCCCGGCATAAAAATACCAGAAGAACATTTAGCAAAACTCTTTGACAGATTTTATCGAGTAGATAAATCAAGACAAAGAAAAAATGAAGGGAGCGGAATTGGGTTGGCTATCGTCAAATCAATCATATTAGCGCATAAGGGAAGAATCACTGTAACATCAGATGATTTTTCAACACGTTTTACTGTATTTTTACCTAAGGAACCAAATTAAATATCTACCATAAATGGCAATTTTGTCATCTTGTTGTCAGTATTCAGACAGAAATAAAGCCTTATTATAGTTACAAGATAAATTATCTAACTTAATAAGGATTTGTTATGAAAAAAATTATTTTTGCTTTAACACTTGTGACTGTAACAACACATGTAGCAAACGCTCAAACAGAAAAAGAAATACATTATAATGCAGCGAATGCATTAAATTTCACTGAGAACAATACATCGTATTCTAATCAAAAATCGATTAATGACCACTTGAGTAAGGCGGGTACTTCAGTCAACGATAATATCAACTCAACCCAATCATTTCTTCAATTAGATAGACATACTCAAGCTGCTACCGCATTGAATTTTACTCAAAATAGTACCTCCCCAGTAATGCAGAATATGATCAGTAGCCACCAAAGCCAATCACCTAACTATAAAAAATCGATGGTAAAAGTTGCAAAACCATTTTCCGATATGAATGAAAATGAAAAAGCCGTCACCATGTTAAACTTTCATAAAAATAGTTCATCTGCTTCTATACAAAGTAAAATAATAGGATATTCAAAAAATAATTAATTAGAACTTTAAAACCATATTATTAAATAAATATTAATATGGTTTTAAATTAAAAAAATAAAATTTAGTTATAGACACAACAAATAGATTTTTGTTTGACCAATTTCATTTTTTATTACTAAATTGATTGAATATTTATTGAACATCAAGAAAAATAAGTTATTATTTCTAGGCAGTTCATTTCAATACTAACTTTAAAAGGTGATTATATGTTTAAAAAATCAATCATATTTGCATTTTTATTATTTCCAACTCTCTCTTTCGCTACTCCTATTCTTCCTTTCCCACCAGAGCCACCTATCCTAGATATAGACGTAAACGTAGCCTATAACGGGGATGATGATGATGTTTGGTTTAACGTAAAAGGAGATGATGATGATGTTTGGCTGAACATCAAATAAAATTCAGAAGACATCAAACAAAGCTTAAGGTAATTCCCTTCATAATATATAGCCTTATATCCTTTTAATATACTACATTAGGAAACATAGGCCTATATGCTGTTAAAATCAATGGTAAAGTGGAATTGTATTTTAATATATTCCACTTTACTATCCTACCCCATAAAACCCTAATCTTATGATAATTAATTTTAAAACAAAACATTACCTGGCAAATTATTAATTAATTATCTCAAATGATTCATTATTAATAAATCATTTAAAATACGCACAAAAAAAATAAATAATGTTATTTTATATTAACAGTGGACTAAATTTAATTTCACTCTTAGATGAAAATATTAATTACTTATTCAAAATCATGAATTACAATTTCCTTGCAGTTCACTTCAATTTAAACTTTTAATCGAGGATTTTATATGTATAAAGCATCTATTGTCATAGTATCTTTATTATTCCCAATTCTAGCATCTGCAACTTCTTTCCAAGAAAAACATTCTGACAATACTTCGACTTATTCTACTATTTATGAACAAAACCATGGAGGAAATGGAGGGAATGGCGGTCACGGTGGTAATGGAGGAAATGGTGGTAATGGAGGGAATGGCGGCCATGGTGGTAACGGCGGTAATGGCGGCAACGGTAGATAATATATCTCGTCACTAAATATTTCCCTCCTCACTCGATGAGGGGGGAACGGAGGAATTTACCATGTATAAAAATTACATTTCACTTGGCGTCTTATTAATTAGTTCTATTTCATTTTCAGCATACTCTCACTCCTTATTTAATACTCCATCTAACTGTTTATTAAAAAATGAACTCAATATTAATGAAATTAATAATAAAGTATGTTCGATACTCCATGGACAATATTACTATTCTAAAATTTTTAGCTTTGTAAGTTATGGACAAAACGGAAATTCGGGTCACGCTGGAAATGATAGTCAAGGTGGCCATGGTGGTAACGGTGGTCATGGTGGACACGGTGGTGATGGCCAAAATGGAGGGAATGGCGGAACAGGATCAAATAACGGTAATGGTAGCAATGGTGGAAACGCAGAAAAAGGCAGTAATGGCAATGGAGGAAATGGCGGTAATGGCAGTGTAACTGGAGGTGATGGCGGAAATGGCGGTGATGGAGATGGTGGTGGTAGTGGTGGGAACGGCGGGAATGGAACTGTAAATGGCAATGGGGGAAATGGGGGACATGGTGGAACTAATGGTGGTAACGGAGGTAATGGGGGCAACGGCTCTGGTAGTGGTAATGGTGGCAATGGGGGCAATGGTAGCCAAGGAGGAAAAGGAGGACGCGGTGGACCTGATGGCGGTAGAGATGGGCACGATGGTATTAGCATTAGCTCAATGTGACAAATAAATCCGTTAGAAGTGAATAAGTGATGTGGCAATATGAAACCATATAATTATCTTTATAAAAGATGGTATTACCAATAAAAACGGAAGCTTTCGCTTCCGTTTTTCGTACACTTGCAATTTTTATTGCTTAGGTGCTAATTTCATTAAAAATGCGCGTAATTGTGCAAAGTCAGATGGTAAAAAGTGTGAGAGGAGTGGTAGTTCCGCACGCTCTGCTAACTCTTTCGGTAAAGGTATTGCCTTATTAAGAATTTCTTCAACACTTTCTTTAAACTTAGCTGGGTGTGCCGTGCCTAAAAACAGCCCGTATTCACCTTCTTGCAACTGGTCACGAAGCACACGATAAGCAACCGCAGCATGTGGCTCAGATAAATACCCTTTTTTATCTAATTCACGTACTGTCTCTTTAGTCACGTCGTCACTCACCGCTCCATGGCCTAATTCATCAAGGGACCAACCTTTACGGCGGAATAACTCTTCAATACGAGGCCAGTTGTTTGGCTGGCTAACATCCATGGCGTTCGATAATGTTGCCACAGTTTGCTTTGGTTTCCATTGTCCATCAACAAGGTAACGCGGCACAGTGTCATTTACGTTAGTTGCTGCAATAAAGCGTTTAACCGGTAGGCCCATTGATTTAGCTAATAAACCTGCCGTAAGGTCACCAAAATTACCACTCGGAACCGAGATCACTAATTGATCACGTTTTTCTGCTGGGATCTGCGCGACGGCTTCGAAGTAATAACAAATTTGAGCTAACAAACGACTGATATTGATCGAGTTCGCCGAGTTTAAATACAACGCCTTTTTCAGCTCTTCATCATCAAATGATTGTTTTACTAATGCCTGGCATGCATCGAAGTCATCTTTAATCGCAACCGTATGAATATTTTCACCCAGCGTGCAGAAGAGTTTCTCTTGCAGCGGGCTAATTTTTCCTTCTGGATAGAGAATAACAACTTGCACGTTCTTAAGACGATAGAATGCGTGTGCAACCGCGGCTCCTGTATCCCCAGAAGTAGCAGTCAAAATGGTCACCGGCTGCTCACCAGCTACTTGGCCCAATGCCTGAGCCATAAATCTGCCACCGAAGTCTTTAAATGCGAGTGTTGGCCCATGATATAACTCCAACGTTGCTACATCATCTTCAACCTTAGAAACTGGCGCAGGAAAAGCAAACGCGGTTTTAACACGTGCAGCTAATTCTTCTTGTGGAATTTCATCACCAATAAAGGCACTTAAAATTCGGCTGCTACGTGTGACGAAATCTAATTTTAATAATTCGTCGATTTCAGCCGCTGTAAACTCAGGTAAGTCTTGAGGAAAAAATAAACCTTGTTGCTTACCTAACCCCTGCTTAACCGCTTGTGCAAAACTTACTTGTTCATTGTTATCTTTTAAATTATACAGTTTCATTATTTACCCTATTGTCCTTGCCCCGGCCAGATCCAAACGGCAGATATGCACAAAGCCTTCATCATTCTGAATATAATGTTGTTGCAAGTAGCTCGCCATTTTTTCAGCGATATGTTTCTCATCGCAAATAGCAAACAATGTTGGCCCTGAGCCAGAGATACCACAAGCCAATGCACCGATTTCTTTTGCATTTTGACGTGCTGCCGCAAAACCGGGTAATAATTGTGTACGATAAGGTTCTGCGACAACATCTTGGATCATCGTTGCGGCAAGTAACGGCTGGTTTGTATGGCATGCATGAATAAACCCTGATAAGTATCGGCCATGGTTTACTATATCGTGGCGTGGATAGCTATCAGGCAGGATCGCACGCGCTTCTGCTGTCGATACCTTAATTCCAGGGTAAGCCATAACCCAATACCAATTTTCAAATGCAGGTACAGGCTGAGAAATAATGCCATTTTGTTCGATAATCAGCTGCAAACCACCTAAAAAACACGGTGCGACGTTATCATAGTGCACACTTCCTGAAATACGCCCTTCGAGCTCCCCCATCATGCCAAGCAGTTGAGTATCATCGAATGGTTTCTCTGCAAATTCGTTAAGCGCCATCAGTGCAGCGACAACAGAACAGGCGCTAGAACCGAGCCCTGAACCAATTGGCATATTTTTTTCAAGCGTCATCGCGACATTTAATGGCCTACCAAGGCGCTCACAAAACAACTGCCAGCACTGGTAAACAATATTGTGTTCATTTTTTTTCGGCAGCTTAGCAACGAATTTTCCTTGATTCGTCAGGGAAAAAGTATCCGCAGCTTCAATTGTTACACAATCACCTAATAGTGAACCGTCAGCAGGCGAAACAGCTGCCCCAAGGACATCAAACCCGACGCTCACATTACCAATTGAAGCCGGTGCATAAACTTTAATCACTTATTAAACTCCCAATTTCCATGAAAGGGTACGCAGCATATCCGCAAATACACCAGCAGCAGTAACATCATTACCTGCGCCATAACCTCTTAATACTAAAGGAATTGGTTGGTAATAGCGTGTATAGAAAGCCAGTGCATTTTCACCATTTTTAACCTTGAAGAGTGGGTCATTGCCATCAACAGCGACGATTTTCACTTGGCAGCGCCCTTCTTCAATCAGCCCAACATAGCGTAACACTTTTTCTTCCGCTTCTGCGGCTTTTATACGCTGTGCAAATTGCTCGTCCAGTTGTGGCAAACGTGCCATAAACTCAGAAACAGGGCCACTGCTATCAAAGTCCGAAGGTAAAACAGGTTCAATTTCAATATCTTGCAATTCTAAATGATAACCCGCTTCACGCGCTAAAATTAATAATTTACGCGCAACATCCATACCTGATAAATCATCACGAGGATCTGGTTCTGTGAAACCTTTTTCTTTCGCAAGTGTTGTGGCTTCTGATAAAGACATACCTTCGTCTAATTTACCAAAAATGAATGATAAAGAGCCTGATAAAATTCCGCTAAAGTGAACCAGTTCATCCCCTGCATTCAGTAAGTTTTGTAGGTTTTCAATAACTGGCAACCCTGCACCTACGTTAGTGTCATAGAGGAATTTACGTTTTGAGGTTTCACTTGCCGCACGTAATTGATGGTAGTAATCCATCGATAATGTATTGGCTTTTTTATTCGGTGTAACCACATTAAAGCCGTCTTTCAAGAAATTGACATACTGCTCTGCGATTTCCTGATTTGATGTGCAATCAATAATGACAGGGTTCAAGAAATGGTATTCACGTTCTAAGCGAATTAAACGGCTTAAACTAAATGGCTCTTTCGCTTCCGCCAGCTCCGCTTTCCAGTTATCTAAATCAATCCCTTGCATATCCGTTAACATTGCGCGTGAATTTGCAATACCGCATACACGCAGATCAATATGCTTTTGTTTTAACCATTGTTGCTGGCGGTGAATTTGTTCAATTAATGC
This sequence comes from Providencia sp. PROV150, assembly GCF_028481025.1. Classification (NCBI taxonomy): domain Bacteria; kingdom Pseudomonadati; phylum Pseudomonadota; class Gammaproteobacteria; order Enterobacterales; family Morganellaceae; genus Providencia; species Providencia sp. PROV150. The sequence continues at coordinate 41,846 of NZ_JAMPPJ010000029.1, forward strand.
ATTACCAACACCACCCACACCGATGATAAAGGCTTCGATAACTTGCTCTGCATTAAATAGCATTTGGTGACATAAGCGTACCGCTGTTGTGGCAGACTCATTGGCAATAACGGCAGAAATAGAACGTTCAGAAGACCCCTGTGCGATAGCGACAATGTTGATGTTACCGCGAGTCAAAGCCGAGAAGAAACGCGCCGAAATGCCCTTCAAAGTGCGCATTCCATCCCCCACAACTGAAATAATCGCTAACTGCTCCATCACATCCAGTGGATCAAGTACGCCATCTTTCAGCTCTAAGTAAAATTCTTCTTCCAGTGCAGCGCGAGCTCTCACTAACTCATTTTGCGGAACACAAAAACTAATACTGTATTCCGATGAAGACTGTGTGATCAGAACGACAGAGATCCCTTTGCGAGACATGACGGAGAAAATGCGAGCAGCCATCCCCACCATCCCCTTCATTCCGGGGCCGGATACGTTGATCATCGCCATGTTATTCAGGTTGGTGATCCCTTTCACTGGCGTGCTCTCATCGGTTTGCCCATCACCAATTAAAGTACCTGGAGCGCTTAAATTAGTGGTGTTTTTTATCAGGCAAGGGATTTGGAATTGAGCAATTGGGGCGATGGTACGAGGGTGAAGGACTTTGGCTCCGAAGTAGGATAACTCCATGGCCTCTTGGTATGACATACCTTTTAACAAACGCGCATCAGGCACCAAACGCGGGTCACAAGTATAGACCCCATCAACATCAGTCCAAATTTCACAACAATCAGCACGTAAGCAGGCCGCTAAAACCGCAGCAGAATAATCAGACCCATTACGGCCTAATACTACTAATTCACCTTTTTCATTACCCGCTGTGAAACCTGCCATTAAAACAAAATGATCTTTCGGTATATTTAAATCGGCAATACGTTTAGTTGACTCATTTATATCAACCGTAGATTCAAGATAATGACCTTTCGCGAGTAAGCTCTCAACTGGGTTAATAACCGTCACATTATGGCCGCGTGCTTTTAGCACTGATTCCATAATGGCGATAGAGAGCTTTTCACCACGGCAGATAATTGATGCGTTAATGCTGTCCGGACATTGCCCGAGAAGAGTAATACCATGCAGTACTTGTTTGATTTGTGCGAATTCTTGTTCTGTCAGTTTTTTTAACCGATCATATTCAAAACCAGGTTGTTTTTCTTTTAATCCTTTTAAAAGGTTAGCAAAAATCATTTCAGCATCATTAACATGCGTGATGACATCTTGTCCTGCAACCGTTTTTTCAATCATAGCAACCAGATGGTTTGTGATTTTTGCTGGTGCAGATAGCACCAAAGCCACTTGTCCATCTGCTAGTTTACTTTCAGCGATGTCAGCAACATTCAGTACTCGTTCGTCATTTGCAACCGAAGTACCGCCAAATTTAAGCACACGCATGGTATTTCTCTCCTGAATTAACACCAAAAAAAAGCCCGCATCGGTTAAGTATGCGGGCTTTTTCATTTTTATTTTTTGGATGCGTCAGCCCGCCCCGTTTCCTGTGGTTACGGTGGTGGTGGTAATAATAATAGTCAGGCTGATATTACGCATAGATTCTGTCTGTCTCTTAGATTCTTTAAGTTTCTCTCTATACGGTTAAAGCAATTGGTATATTTTGTCAAATTTATTTGCAAAACATCCCTTTTATCTCCCTTTTTTTATTCGATAAATTATCTGCCAGCACGAAAAACTCATTCACAAAAAGACACTCATTACATCAAATGCAGTGTTAAAAACCAAGATAACAAAGATTTAAAGATTAATAATTTTTTACTCAATGAAAAACCAAAATGACTATTAAATAGGCAATAGAGATAGCCTTCAGTAATTTCCTGTGAAGAGAATCAAGATGAGAAGATGAGCAACAACGACCAGCTTAATTGATGCATTTAGCAGCTATATTTCTTATCATTTACCCCCATGCTCATCAATACATGAGCGCCAATAGCAACAGATTACACAGGTACGTATTGATACTTAGCCTCATGATTTTTTCATTCGTTTAAATTACAAACAAATGTTATGGAGTTGTTAAAAATTAGTCACATCAAAACAAAATAAGCATTTTTCCTAATTAAATGAAACAAAAAATTACAGACTAAATATTTACATCCCGTTATCTCTAACAAGATAAATTTTTCACCTTTTTTTGTAGCAAAATAACATTTCAAAATTGGAGGTAAGTCACAAATTAAACATTATTTATGATGGTATATTTAACCCATTGAAGACTATATTCATTAATACCCAGCCGAAGCCCCCTTGGGTATCAACTATTCCCCTTTTTTAGACGCTATCTGATTCCTAAACACTGCATTAATTTATATAATTATCTACCTAACAATTTTTGTTAACGTGCTACAATTGATTTTGATATGTATCAACAAAAGTTAGTTTTTTAGGTGGTAAATGCAGTATTAGCTGTTATATTGCTGTTAACAGTACAATATTGGGAAAGTGCTTATATTTTGGCTTGTTGTTAAAGTCTTTTGCCCAAGATGGCAACATAATGGCACTATTGAATTTCAAAACAAATTTATACTCATAAACGTGTTTTTCCAGAGAAAAATATCAATAACCACCTAACTGGAAACGGCTTGTGAGTTCAGTATTTTTATTTTAATACTTTAGGTAGCAACTATGCAGACCCCACACATTTTGATTGTTGAAGATGAAATTGTCACACGCAATACGCTTAAAAGCATATTTGAAGCGGAAGGCTATGTGGTTCATGAGGCAACTGATGGCGAAGAGATGAATAATGTTCTCTCTGAGCATGACATCAATTTAGTCATCATGGATATTAATTTACCAGGTAAAAACGGTTTACTACTTGCTCGCGAACTTCGTGAACAAGAAAGCATTGCGTTAATGTTCTTAACAGGACGTGATAACGAAGTCGATAAAATCCTTGGCCTTGAAATTGGTGCTGATGACTATATCACTAAACCATTTAACCCACGTGAACTGACTATTCGTGCGCGCAACCTACTGTCTCGTACTATGAATTTAGCGGGTGGTACGGAAGAACGTCGTTTAGTGGAAAGCTATAAGTTTAATGGTTGGGAATTAGACATCAACAGCCGTTCATTAGTCAGCCCTGCTGGTGAACACTACAAATTACCACGTAGTGAATTCCGTGCGATGCTACATTTCTGTGAAAACCCAGGAAAAATTCAGACTCGCGCAGACCTGCTGAAGAAAATGACAGGCCGTGAATTGAAACCACATGATAGAACTGTTGACGTAACGATCCGTCGTATTCGTAAACATTTTGAATCAACACCTGATACGCCAGAAATCATTGCAACCATCCACGGTGAAGGCTATCGCTTTTGCGGTGATTTAGACGAATAATCAATTTTGAATTGATATTCAAAAAACCGGCTATTTAGCCGGTTTTTTATCATCTTAATTAATCACCAAGGCATAATCGGTACTGCACTTAACGCATTTTTTGGTGAGCCGTCGATCATCTTATCTGAATAAGTCAAATAAATTAATGCATTACGTTTTGGATCGTAAAAGCGTACAACCTGTAATTTTTTGAAGACTAAAGACGTTCGTTTTTGAAAGACAACTTGCCCTTTCGTCGGTTTGCGTTTGACACGGTCATTTAGCTCAATTGGCCCAACTTGCTGACATGAAATGGCGGCATCAGAGGTGTCTTCTGCTAAACCTAAACCCCCTTTGATCCCCCCTGTTTTTGAACGACTTAAATAACAAGTCACATTGTCAACATCAGGGTCATCAAATGCTTCAACAACAATTTTATGATCAGGGCCGAAAATTTTAAAAACAGTATCGACTGAACCGATTTCTTCAGCAAATGTGATGCTCGGCAACGCTGATAATAATGCTGCAAGTACGATATTTTTTAATCTGGAACGACGCATACTGAATTTCCTATTCAACTAAAAATCGATAAAACCTCGTAGTGGCACAAGATTTATTATTCACTTTCTTAACTAATTATCAAATACAACTCATTTACTATAAACGAAAAAGATAACTTGATATAGAATAGCAATTCATTGATAGATTATATCTGTTCTATAAGTCGCATTGGCTGGGGATATACATGGATCAAACTAATATTATTCGCGACTTGCTTCGCTGGATAGATGACAATCTGGATAAACCACTCTCGCTAGATAATGTTGCCGCAAAAGCGGGCTACTCTAAGTGGCATTTACAAAGAATGTTCAAAGAGGTGACAGACCAAGCGATTGGGGCTTATATTCGAGCTAGAAGGCTTTCTCGTGCAGCGGTTGCATTGCGGCTAACAAGCCGACCAATTCTTGATATTGCTCTGCAGTATCGATTTGATTCGCAACAAACTTTTACTCGAGCCTTTAAAAAGCAATTTAACCTAACTCCAGCGTTTTATCGTCGGAGTGAAGAATGGTGCGCTGCAGGTATTTGCCCACCGATTATTTTAGATAATCACACCAATATTGAACATGAATTCCTACAAATGCCAGCACAAGAGCTGGTTGGCTTGGAACAAAGTTGCTCTTATGCACTAGAAGAGTGGTCGACCGCTTGTTCCCAAATGCGCCAAACATTTTGGCACTACTATTTGGATAATACGACGACTATTGCGTCTGAAGTTTTTGGCTTGCACCATGCCATTCATAATCCAGAAAAAGAAGATGAACAAACGGTATTCTATACCACTGCGGTAAAACCTGAGGATGCGAGTTTTAACACTGACCAGTACACGAGTTTAACGTTACCAAGTGGCCATTATGTTAAATTTTCGTTCAATGGGACGCCAACTCGAGATGCATTACAAGAGTTTTTGTACCAAATTTATGGCGTATATTTGCCTAAGCTGAATTTAACGCGTCGACCAGGTTATGATATCGAACATTATCGATTAAAAAACATCGATTTACGTCATATCACCCCAGAAAATGATGACCCCAAGACACACATCGATACCTTTGATTATTATGTACCAATCAAAACAGGTTCGACCATAACCCCTTAAAGCAGAGGAGTTTCAGTTTGTTGAAACTCCTTTTCTAAATAGTTAACCTTGTTGCTCATCGAGAGCTGGCTGCGATAAGTGTGTAACCTCACCGGCTGTTTCAACTATCCAACCATTCGCAAGCCATGGGCTATTTTGGTAATCAACACGAGATAACGAACAGTTACGTAAACGTAGACGGCGTTCTGAATAGGCAGGAACCCCCATAATACGGCTAATTAACGTACTTAGCGCAATACCATGGCTAACAATCAGTGGGCGGCTACCTTCAGGCAAATCTAAACAGCTATTTAGTGCTGCAAACATACGTGTATAGAGCTCCTCCATTGATTCACCCTCTGGAATTCGTCCTCCACGAGTCCCATCAATTAAGCTTTTGCGCCACTGTTCTTCCTCTGGCGTTAACGACTCTATTGCTCTTTGTTCAAGAACGCCCATATTTAGTTCACGTAGACGCGGTTCTGTGGTAATTTCACACTCGCATACACTTGCAATTATTTGTGCAGTTTCCAGTGTGCGTCCCATATCACTAGTGATAATATGGGTGATACCTTCTGACTTTATCCTCTCAGCCACCTGCCTTGCTTGCAGTCGTCCAGTGGCGGTCAGAGGGCTATTGGATTGTCCCTGGATGCGACGAGCTAAATTCCATTCAGTTTCGCCATGGCGAACAAGATAAACCTGTAACATAGATGTGTTCCGTTATTACTTTTCGAAGTATGTGTTCAAAGGAAAATAATTAATGTACCAAGTTATAGCTGCAACGACTAATCCTGCCAAAATTAAAGCGATTCATCTTGCTTTCGATGCTGTTTTTGGGGCTGGCAGTTATCAAATTGAAGATATTAATGTCGATAGCAGTGTTCCACAGCAACCTATCGGTAATAATGAAACCCGTACTGGGGCTAGACAGCGCGTTATGGCCTCTAGGCAAGTTCGCCCCGAAGCGGATTTTTGGGTTGGTATTGAAGCAGGTATCGAAGACGATATGACATTTGCTTGGATAGTGATTGAGCATAAGCAAATACGCGGCGAATCTCGCTCTGCCAGTATTATGATCCCAGAAAAAATTCTGGCGGGTATTCGTGAAGGCCGCGAACTCGGTGATGAAATGGCCTTTTTAACAGGCATCGATAATATCAAACAACAAGGTGGTGCCATTGGTTTTTTCACTGATGGGGTATTAACTCGCACTAGTGTTTACCAACAAGCCTTGATATTGGCTTTAGTTCCCATTAAGCATGAAATTTATAAAGAGCTAAACCAAGTAGAAGATTAATTATACTTAAAATAATTAAAATTGCATGTGCGATTAAATACCACTCTTTTCACACTAAAGTATGGGAAACCATACTTTTTTTATGCCTATTTATCTAAAATATAAATACCCTTTATATTCTAAATAGCTCGGATTGTGGGAAAAAAGCGGCAAGAGAGCAGCAGCATACACAAGTATGTGACTAGGGCAAATGAGAGAAGCCAACACCCCTACAATTGAAATACAATAAATACCAATACGCTAAATAGTTTGGGTTGTGGCTAGGCGGCAAGTGAGGTTATCCCGATGAGCATACACAAGTATGCGATTCGGGTAACCGAATGCAGCCAACAACGCCACAGCGCAAAATATGACGCATATTTATATGCTAAATAGTTCGGATTGTAGGTAGGCGGCAAGCGAATAAGACCCTAGGAGCATACACAAGTATGTGACTAGGGCAAATGAGTGAAGCCAACACCCCTACAATTTGAAATATGACGCATATTTTAGAGAAGTTGCTGCTCTAACCACTCCTTCACAGAAATAGGAGCTGACTTTAAGCTATTCGAACCCCGAGTAATAGTTGCTATTCCCACTCCTAGCTCATTTTTCAGCTCTCTTTGGCTCATTTCACCGCGCATCAGCTCTTGCACAATTTTAACGCGAGTCGCTAACGCTGTACGCTCATCTGGCGTGAGTAATAACTGAAGAACTGGCAGATGAATATCTTGTTCAAATGCCAATTGTAATAAATTCACAAAGCGCAGCCAGTCAGCGTTCTCATCGGCAGTCAGCGCCGGGTCATGTTGTTGATTTGCTGTCATCGTTTATCCACCCATACTATTTAACTAGTACAAATAATAACACACTCTTATTAGAAATCATCAACCAAACGCTTTTCAAGCTTCAACAATACAAAAAATAACCAAATTTCATTTAGTTACTGCGTTAATACGCTAAATAGTTTGAGTTGTGACTAGGCGACCAGCGAGGATAGCTCGGGGAGCATACACCTGTATGCAACTAAAGCTAACATACGAAGCCCCTATAAATCGAAATATAAAAATATGAATACTCAAAATAGTTCGGATTGTAGGTAGGCGGCAAGTGATGCTAAGCCCTAGGAGCATACACAAGTATGTGACTAGGGTTAGCAAACGTAGCCAACACCCCTACAATTCGAAATATGAAGAGTATTTTTAGTATTTCATATTCCATTCATTCGAAAGCAACACCTTACTATTCTTCTGCCCCATAAAATGTCGATAAAATAAATCATACGATAGAACATTTTTCACATAACCGCGGGTTTCTGAGAACGGGATGCTTTCAACAAATGCGACTGCATCAATACGCCCACCACTGTTACCTAACCAACGAGTCACACGGGATGGGCCTGCATTATAAGCCGCACTGGCTAAAATACGGTTATTACCAAATTGCTGATAAACATCTTCCAGATACGCCGTCCCTAGTTCAATATTGGTCGTAGGATTGGTCAACTGGCTCGCATTCACATAATTAATACCTTGCTTTTGTGCGGTATGTTTTGCTGTCGCTGGCATCAACTGCATCAAACCTGTCGCACCAACGGGCGAGCGAGCTTGTGGGTTCCATGCACTTTCTTGGCGAGCAATGGCCATTGCATAGCTTTTTTGAATATCTTTCGACTTGGTATATAAATTGAATTCTTTATCCCATGCTAATGGGAAACGTTCTTCTAGGTGATCCCAAAGTTTAGCTGTGATAGTCGCTTGAACACTGAGGTCAGCCCATTTATTATCAAACGCATAACGAGCCAATTGCTCTTGCTGGTTTGCTGGCAGCGATGCCACTAAACTCACCCATTCAGAACGAGCGAGGTTGTCTAGTTCCCAATACATTAACTCTCTAACCCGCTGAACTTCTGGGAGTTTATTAATGCTTGAGTCTGGCTTAACGGCCGATTTAACATATACAGGGTAATCAATTTCTAAGACTTGTGCTGCGACCATTGGGTAGAAGCCACGCTTTTCCGTTAATTGGCGAAGTAATGCCTCTCCTTCCGCTTTTTTTCCTGCTTCAATTAGCGTGATAGCCTGCCAATATTGCCACTCTTCTTTATTTTTAACTTCCGCTGGCAAGCGTTTTAACCATGACGCGACACCGGTTTTATCACCAGCTCCCAACGCTAAACGAACACGACGCTCTTTCAATGACGATGAATTGCTTTCTTGAATGGTCTCATCACGCCATTGGGCCTGTTCAGGGGTCACATCACCCATATATTGCCAAGCAATACTGTCTTTAAGTAACTGCTTTTCTGCCATATTCATTTTTTGTGCAGAACTTATGCTATTAAGTACTGTACGAGCCGCATCAGGAGATTGACGCGCATAACGGCTAAAGGCCGCGATGGTGGCTTGGCGAGTAAAATCCGTTGGCGTCATCGTTTTAGCGAATGTCACGACTGAAGCAGGGTCATTTTGTAATTTCACTAGCGCATCACCAATCGTTTTATAACTGGTTGGTAAGCGTTTTGCTAAATAACTAGCAATCGATGTATTGCCCTCTTTTATGGCTAAATTAATACGTTCAAGGGTCATCTCAGGGGTTAAATAACCCGCTTTTTCCCATTCGTTAAATAATTTATCACAAGCACTCGGCATTGAACGGCCATTTAACCAAGCTTTTTCTGCCCCTTGCCAAGCAACTTGTTTATTTCCCACAGCCCAATTAGCAAAATAAAAATTACATTGGGCTTCGGCAGGTTTTGGCGCCTCAGGGCTAAATTCAAGCAACGATTTCCACTCTTGGCGGCGAGCTAGTTCGTTGACAAAGCGTGTTTTGAGATTTTTAGCGACAGGCAAGGTTGGGTAGGTATTAATAAACTCCTGAACTTGGCGCGGCGAGATGATATCTAAGTCTTGAGTTAACTCACGATAAGCGAGATAAGGGTAAAGTGGATAATCATGCAAGGTCGGCAGCAAGCGCTCGACTTCATCCATTTTATTGGCATCCCATGCAACCTTAATTGCCTGATAACGCTCCCGTTGTGCCTGTAAGGAATCCGCCCATACTGCGCTGGAAACCAGCAACATTGTCACAGGTACTGCCGCTAACCAACCTTTCATATTCACTCGCTCCATCGCTAAACTAAAGTCAAAATACAGGAAAGACCTTAACCTATATATACCCCAAATAATTCGAGTTGCAGGCAAGCGACAAGCGAAGATAGACAGGGAGCATAGATAAACTATGCGACTCGGCTAGCTGAGCGTAGTCACTTATACCTCAACGAAAAGCGCTGCGACTTGAAGGATTATGGGTATATTAAACATATATCAATAATGTTAATGCTACCGAAAGTTTTTATTTAGTAACAGCAGAGAGTTCTTGAATTTTTCGACTTTACAGTCTTTTACGTACCATTCAGTCCATGAATGACTTAAAACCTTCCCTCCGCGGAAACAAAGGTTTAATGGCGGGGCGTTTTTCCAAAGAAGCTTGCCAAAGTTCATACTGGGCTTGCATCTCAACCCACATTTCAGCACTGGTTCCGAGTGCCATTTCTAATCGTATCGCCATATCTGCCGAAATACCGCTATTACCGTTGAGAATACGCGAGAGAGTTGTACGTGTTACCTCCAATGCTTTTGCAGCTTCAGTGACTGAAATACCCTCTAAATATTCACGTAAAACGATACCCGGATGTACTGGATTATGCATTTTGCTCATTATGTTCACCTTACTTAATGATAATCTTGATAATCAACGAGAATGGCATCTTCACCCTCAAATTTAAATGTGAGTCGCCAGTTTCCATTCACTGATATTGCCCAATGATGCTGCAAATCTCCCCGTTTTAATTGATGGAGATTCCAACTTGGTGCAGACATATCTTGTGGTTTTTTAGCAACATTGAGCGCAGTCAGTTGTACCCGTAACTTTGTTATGTGCTTCGATTGAATACCAGACGTAATGCCCATTTTAAAAAAGTGTTCAATTCCTTTATGTTTAAAACTTTTTATCATGGCCAACTCCTTGTATAGCATATAGACACACTATACACCCACAAATTGATAATAGAAAGTCATCAAGCTTGTATCACTGAGAGGGATGGATGATCTTCTGATGTTCAGGTATAGTTCTAGAAAATTATATAGCTGTTTATTAAATGCTTTTCAGCCTAAGCTTGTTAAAGCAAAAATAGACTAAAAAACTAAAATTCCCTTTACAAATCAAAAGGTAAATAAATTGGCTCAATACGTCTACAGTATGTATCGGGTTGGAAAAATTGTTCCACCGAAACGTCATATTTTAAAAAATATCTCTCTGAGCTTCTTTCCGGGGGCTAAGATCGGTGTTTTAGGTCTTAACGGTGCCGGTAAATCAACGTTACTGCGTATTATGGCGGGTATTGATACCGATATCGAAGGTGAAGCACGTCCACAACCGGGTCTGAAAATCGGCTATCTTCCGCAAGAACCGAAGCTAAACCTTGAGCACACCGTACGCGAAGCTGTTGAAGAAGCGGTTAGCGAAGTGAAAAATGCATTAACACGCTTAGACGAAGTTTATGCAGCTTACGCGGAAGAAGGGGCAGATTTCGATAAACTCGCGAAAGAGCAAGGCGAGTTAGAAGCCATTATTTCCGCACAAGATGGTCATAATTTAGACAACCAATTAGAGCGAGCGGCGGATGCACTGCGCCTGCCAGCTTGGGATGCTAAAATTGAAAACCTTTCTGGGGGTGAACGTCGTCGTGTCGCCATTTGCCGCTTACTACTCGAAAAACCCGATATGTTGCTGCTCGATGAGCCAACCAACCACTTGGATGCCGAGTCTGTTGCCTGGTTAGAGCGTTTCTTACACGACTACGAAGGTACTGTTGTGGCTATCACGCATGACCGTTACTTCTTAGATAACGTCGCGGGTTGGATCCTTGAACTTGACCGTGGTGAAGGTATTCCTTGGGAAGGTAACTACTCTTCTTGGCTTGAGCAAAAAGATGAACGTTTGGCGCAAGAAGCCTCCACAGAAGCCGCTCGTCGTAAATCTATCGAGAAAGAGCTTGAGTGGATCCGCCAAAATCCAAAAGGCCGTCAGGCTAAAGGTAAGGCGCGTTTGGCTCGCTTTGAAGAGCTCAATAGCGTTGAATATCAAAAACGTAATGAAACCAGCGAGCTATTTATTCCACCTGGGCCGCGTTTAGGGGATAAAGTTATCGAGGTTGAAAACCTAAGTAAATCTTATGGTGATCGCGTTCTGATTGATAACCTGAATTTCTCAATCCCGAAAGGGGCAATTGTGGGAATTATCGGCCCTAACGGTGCAGGTAAATCAACGCTGTTCCGTATGATTTCAGGCCAAGAGCAACCGGACTCCGGCTCAATCACGTTAGGTGATACCGTGAAAATTGCCTCTGTTGACCAGTTCCGAGATGCGATGGACGACAGCAAAACTGTCTGGGAAGAAATTTCTAACGGCCAAGACATCATGCGTATTGGTAACTTTGAAATTCCAAGCCGCGCTTATGTGGGTCGCTTTAACTTTAAAGGCGTTGACCAAGGTAAACGTGTGGGTGAGTTATCTGGTGGTGAACGTGGCCGTTTACACTTAGCCAAACTACTGCAAGTGGGCGGTAACGTCCTGTTACTCGATGAACCAACCAACGACCTCGACGTTGAAACTTTACGTGCGCTGGAAAACGCCCTGTTAGAGTTCCCAGGCTGTGCCATGGTTATTTCCCATGACCGTTGGTTCCTTGACCGTATTGCAACCCATATTATTGATTACCAAGACGAAGGTAATATTACGTTCTTCGAAGGTAACTTCTCTGAATATGAAGATTACAAAAAACGGACGTTAGGCGCGGAAGCGTTGCAGCCACATCGGATGAAGTATAAGCGTATGACCAAATAAATATTCTTCATTCTTCGGATTGCAGGGGTGTTGGCTTCATTTACTAACCCTAGTCACATACTGGTGTATGCTCCTAGGGCTTAGTTTCATTCGCCGCCTACCTGCAATTCGAATTATTTTGAATATTATTATTTGTAGCTTGATCTCAGATCTTATAAGAAATCGTTCTGACTTGCAGAGCAATATCATAGAAACAGCGGCATCATTAGATGCCGTTTTTTATTGTGAGGCTTTATAAGTCATCCAACATCAGTAACTGCTGAACAAGGGTGACACACTCTAAGAAGCGTGCGTCATAATCAGAGGATTCTACACGCACAAATTCAATATTGTTTTTCTTGAGCATTTCAATGAGCAAACCTTGGAAAGCTTTCCGGTCTTTATCACTCCCCAAGCTTCTCAAACCATCAGCGACCCAAGGGGTGTTATTCTCTAAAACTATGACTAAATCGAATCGGTATTCGTCTATCAATGCCTGAACAAATGGGTGTTCTTTACCTTCATAGCGCAAACAAAAGGCTTGAGTCGTGACAAAGTCGGTATCAATAAATGCGACTTTATTAGCATATTTCACTGCAAAATCAATATATTGAGCGTGTCCCAAGGCGATTTTGTCGTAGTCAGAATATTGCAATGCCATCTCATCACCACCTAAGTGGCTAAACACATAGTCACGGCCATATTCCCATGCACTGGATGTATTGAAAATATTCGCTAACTTATTGACTAATGTGGATTTACCACTTGACTCGCCCCCAAGAATAGCGACTTTACGCACAAAAAAGGGTTTCACTTCAGTTGGAATATATTCCCAATAACGAAATGGCGCTTGGCGAATTTGGTTACCACTGATATTCATAAACGTGCGCTCAGGGTCAATCAAGATGGTTTCGATACCTAAGTATTTTTTATACCGCGGCACGTCATTCACTTCCCCTGAATAGATAAAACTTGGATTAATATTATGCTTTTTCAAAAAGCCTTTCATTCCATCACTCCACACTTCCCAACCGTGTGGATATGGCTCTATGCCATTTTCATCAAATGAGTGAATATGAATATTCTTTTGATATTTAAAAGTTTGTAATAACCAGCGTAAACGGTCGCTTACTGTGGGTTGTTGAGACATAGAACTGTTAACAAACAAGTCTTTATCACGGGGTTCATCATGGCAGAGAATGACGTGGAGCTCATCGACTTGGCTACATGCCCGTTGAATCAAATAAATATGCCCAGTATGTAATGGATAAAATTTGCCAAACACCACGCCAATCGTTTTTTGCTGAATAGGGTACTCAAGGCCTAGAAAACGATGCAATGCCGCGATTTTTTGTGCGCTGGGGCTTTTAATTTTGTCGTTAATCAACTGGCTGAGATAGCCTTTGGTCATATCTGTCGCATCCGCAACTTGCTGGAGCGTGTAACCCGCTCGTTTGATTGCGTTTTTAAGATAGTCAAATTCAGCCATGTATTTTCCTTTTACCCTAGATTAAAAGCTTATAGTTCATCCAAAATACTTAATGCGTCCGCTAACTTTTTCACGCCATACACTTTCATATCTGGCGGTGATTTCTTTGGCATATTCGCATGGGGCACAATAGCACGCTTAAAACCATGTTTTGCTGCTTCAGAGATACGTTCCTGACCACTTGGAACTGGGCGAATTTCCCCTGCAAGCCCCACTTCACCAAAGACCACCAGATCTCTAGGTAATGGGCGGTCGCGAAAACTCGAAACCAAAGAAAGTAACAGTGCTAAATCCGCACTGGTTTCAGTCACTTTTACCCCACCCACGACGTTGACAAAAACGTCTTGGTCTGACATTTGCAAGCCACCATGACGGTGTAATACTGCCAATAAAATGGCCAAACGGTTTTGTTCAAGCCCGACCGCAACACGCCGTGGGTTAGACATCATCGAATGGTCTACTAGCGCTTGGATCTCCACCAGCAGCGGTCTTGTCCCTTCCCATACTACCATCACGGAGCTACCCGAGGTAATTTCATCACCACGACTTAGAAAAATTGCAGAAGGATTACTGACTTCTTTAAGCCCTTGTTCTGTCATGGCAAACACGCCTAACTCATTGACTGCCCCAAAGCGGTTTTTATGGCTACGTAAGGTACGAAAGCGATTATCCGCATCACCATCTAGCATGATAGAACAGTCAATGCAGTGTTCGAGGACTTTAGGTCCAGCTAATGAGCCATCTTTAGTGACGTGACCAACCATAATAATGGCAACGCCACGGGTTTTCGCAAAACGGGTAAGATAAGCCGCGGTTTCCCTGACTTGTGCCACGCTGCCCGGAGAGGATTGAATATCTGCCATATGCATCACTTGGATGGAGTCAATCACCATCAGTTTGGGCTGTTCTTGCTCCGCTGTTAAACAAATTTGCTCAATACTGGTTTCTGACAGCATATTGAGTGAGTCAGTCGGTAGCCCTAAACGGTGCGCTCGCATCGCAACTTGTTGAAGTGACTCTTCCCCTGTCACATATAAGGTTTTCATTTCACGGGACAACAAACACATGGTTTGCAGCAATAAGGTACTCTTACCCGCTCCCGGGTTACCTCCAATTAGGATAGCACTGCCCGGTACGACTCCCCCGCCAAGTACGCGGTCAAACTCTTTAAACCCTGTAGTAAAACGGGGGAGTTCCTCAAGGCTAATTTCAGACAGTTTCTGAACTTTACTTACCCCAGCCGCATTCCCTGCATACCCCGTTAAGCGGTCATTACGCGATGAAGAGCTTGCAGAGGCCAGACGCACTTCTGTAATAGTATTCCATGCATGACAAGCACTACACTGCCCTTGCCAACGCGGATAATCCGCCCCGCAATCATTACAGACAAACGCCCTTTTAACCCCTTTTGCCACAGCAAACTCCTCTTAAAATTATTCTGTATTACAACCGACGAACCACAGCACTCAAAATGATCTTAAAATTTTGAATACTAATTTGGCTTAATATTCAAAATGGATGGTGTTGTAGCAAGGCGGCAAGTAAAGCTAAGCCCTAGGAGCATACACCAGTATGTGACTAGGGTTAGCGAGCGCGGCCAACACAGCTACAGCGCAATCCATGACGAATATTAGCGTTCTTCGTGTTTGAGGCCCCCACTCAACACACACATCACCCCCATCAGATCTGCATGACGAATCGCAACCTTCGCCCTTGCATACACCTTTGGTTTCGCATGATACGCAATACCCAGCCCTGCTTTACGGATCATTTTCAGGTCATTTGCCCCGTCACCGATGGCAACAGTTTGCTCAATGGGAATTTCCAGTTTTTCCGCCAGTTTGATCAAGGTTTGCGCTTTATATTTAGCATCTACAATTGGGCCTTTGACTTTGCCTGTTAACTTACCGTTTTTCACTTCTAGCTGGTTAGCAACTGCAGCCACCAATTTTAGCCGTTGACGTAAATTATCCGCAAAGAAAGTAAAACCGCCGGAGGCTATCGCAATGTGCCAATTCATCGCTTGTAACTTACGCACAAGGTTCGTTAAGCCCGGCATTAAAGGCAATGTTTCCATCACCTGGTCAAGAATAGCGACGTCGGCACCTTCAAGTAAGCTAACGCGTGCTCGTAAACTTTCCGTAAAATCGAGTTCCCCTAGCATGGCTCGCTCGGTCACTTCAGCAACCTGCTCTCCAACCCCTGCTAAGCGAGCAATTTCATCGATACATTCAATTTGAATCGCTGTCGAGTCCATATCCATCAGTAATAGGCCCGGTGAACGCAAACGTGGAATTTGCCCTAATGGCACGACATCTAATAAACATTCGTCAGCGAGTTTTTTAATTCGAGGTGTAATACTCCCAGCGATTCTGACCACTTGGTAGTCATCAATACGCCACGAAGAGACAATTACGATAGCGATCCCTAATCGCTGTTGGAAATTACTGATACGCGCTTTATCTAAGCCGCGGCCATATAATAACCACCCACTGTCCCCAGCACGATAATCCAATGGCATCACTTCTTCACCACTTAATGACAATGGCAACCCTGGCCATTTTTGGATTTCGTCGGGTAGATAACAATAGGTCAAGCTCGTTGACATGAAAATTAGCTCCTGTAATCGATATACTCGTCATACTTCAAGTTGTCTGGTTGTTGACTACGCTCAGCTAGCCGAATCACATACTTATGTATGCTCATCGGACTATCTTCGTTTGTCGCCTACATACAACTCGAATTATTTAGAGTGTAACTTTTTTATAATGATAAGTTGCGAGCAGCCGAACGAAGCCACTATACTAAATTTTAAGGCTTTGTGACCTTATGTATTTACTGTTAAAACTGAAGATAACCCCATATTCGCTAAAGTATAACGGCATCTTTATACTCAAAATAAGTCGAGAGCACCAATAAAGCAATGAAACTTACCTTTAGGCTCCACAAAACAGTCATTATCGTTATCTGCGTTGCGTTGGTAACTTTACTTATGCATGGTATTTCTTATTTAGGAAATAGCCAAAACCAAGGCAGAATTGAGCAATTTAAACAATTGACTTATGTTCTTGCTGAGCAAGTTGCTTTCAGCTTATCTGATTATATTGTTCCCGGCAGTAAAGATTTTAATTTAGAGCGAATTAATGCCAATTTAAATAACGTGGTGAAAGATAGGTATATTTTAGATGCCAGTATCTATACTGCCAGTGGCACACTGGTCACTCAAGTCGGTGAGCCGACAACGGTGAAAGAACGGCTGGCCATCGATGACAACTCCTCACTACAAAACTTTCAATACCAGCTTGTCGTTCCCATCCAAGGCACAAAAGAGCCGAAAGGCTATTTGCGTTTAACCATTGATACGGAGCTCCTTGCCGCTGAAATTCAACAAGCGGATAACAGCACCAATGTATTACGAATTTTTATTCTACTTGCCTTATGTATTGGCTTCGTTTTAGCAAATACATTACTGCGTTTAAAGAAAAAGAAAGGCCACAAGCAAGCCCCTCCGCTCGTCGTTAATACAGAGGAAAATCAAGATGATAATGGAGATGACGACAGTAATGAAGATGGCAAGCAAGAGAGCAAAGGAACGCCAGCCGCTAAGCCAGCGCGTTTAAAACGAAAAAAAGAACCTCGTCCTTATCGCCCTAAGCGACCGACCCCAAAAAACAGACCAAATTCACCTGATAAATAGCCCTAAAAAGGGCTATTGAGTTGAATTTAAATAGACGTTGTATCGAATACGATTGGCGCAATAAACTCGACCCGGCCATCGACTAGCAATGTCTCTGGCGGGGTAGGAAAAGGCGCAGCACGTGAAATTGTCGCCAACGCTTCTTTATCCAATATTTTCGTACCGGATGAATTCAATAAGCTGGCGGCAATCACTTCACCCCGACTATCCAAAACCACTTTTATATGAGAGACCCCAGTTGAGCGGTAACGCAACGCTGCACGTGGATAGCGTTTGGTCTTGGCTATCCGCTGATGAACCTCACTTTGCCAGCCTTGGTGCCCACTCACTGCCGCAGACGCATTACTGGAGAAATTCGCACTGCTACTGGATTCACTCCCTGATGCAGGAGCGGAAGTCACCATCGATTCCTGCGTAGTTACAGGGGCTTCGTCGATGACTTTTTTCTCTTGTGGAATTTTCTTTTTCGGTGGTCGTTTTTTCTCACTGACTTTCGTCAATGTGCCATTATCTACAATCGCAGTTTCAGGTAATTTATCCACCTTTTCAATGACTTCAGGTAATGATTCCTCACGTGTCGTCATTTGTTGTTTAGGGGCATGATTGATTTCAGGCTCAGCCTGCTGTTCAAGCTGATAAACACCCAGCTGCAACGAGATTGCTGGTGGTAATACCCCGGTCTTAGGAATTGAAGAGGTAAACCATCCAATAAAAATGATTGCCAGTGTTCCATGGAAAAGACAACTTAAAACCAAACCGCCTAGTGGACGGAAAATCGGGCGCTCTAACTGACCCGTCATACTGCTCATATTCTGCCTCACGACTTTATTTTTTGCAGATTATAGGCATAATACAAACAAAAATGATATTCATTATTATTAGTAAAAACACAATTATTAAAATAAATTATTGATTTAAATAATAAAGTAATCTGAGCAGATTATTAATCAGCACAACTGTGCTCTTTTATGACATTAACACCAGTAAAATGACTATTGATAAATCTCTTGCCCGTAAAATTAGCGGTGCGTATCAGTCAACATATAGCCAACTTGTGCGCTTTTTCCGCAGTCGGCTAGATAACAGCAACGATGCTGATGATTTATCACAGGATGTGTTTACACTATGGCTAAACCGTAAAGAACAAACGCCTGTAAAAGAGAGCCGCGCTTATCTGTTTAAAATTGCGAATCATGTTTTGATTGACCATTGGCGACGTAACCAACGCCAAACTAAATCAGAGACATCCATTGATGACATTACTCATGAGCCACATTTTGAACAGAGCCAAGCTGATCCCAGTGAAATCTTGGAACATCAGCAACGGATCCAACGGCTGAGCGAAGCACTTGAAACGTTACCCCCCCGTCGACGAGAAGCATTTTTGCTGTATCGTTTTGATGGCTTATCTCAAAGCGAGATTGCTGAGCGAATGGAAATTTCAATCAGTATGGTGGAAAAACATATTGCAGCAGCACTTGTTCACTGTAAAAAACACCTTGATAATCAGGGCAATAATTCGTAATGACACACGACTCTTTGCAAACATCAGATGATGAAAGCCGCATTGATGAAGAAGCCGCGCTGTGGTTTACCCGCATGCATAGCCAACGCATTAGTGCTCTTGAAACTGAGCAATTCAAACAATGGGTTGCAGCATCACCTGAACATGCAAAAGCGTATGATGCCATTGCTGAGCTATGGCGCGATTTTGATGATATGCCGCGCCCTGCTAGCACAATACTTCCGAAGGAAAAACGCCCTTTTTTTCGCTTATGGCGCCCTTTGGGCAACACTTTAGCGGCATTTTTTATTGCAGCTATTTTGTTTTTGCCTTACAGCCACTTGCCTGCGATGTTACTCAATAATATGACCTTAGTAGCAACGGATACGCCTAAAGAAGTCACATTACCCGATGGTTCTCAGCTGTTTCTTAACCGCAATACCCGTATTCATGTCGCCTATGAAACTCCAGTGCGTAATCTGTACCTAGAACAGGGAAATGTTTACTTTAAAGTCAAATCCAACCCTTATCGGCCTTTTATTGTTCAAGCTGATAACCGGCGTATTCAAGTGGTAGGAACCGAATTTGAAGTTAACAAAGTGGCTCAGCAAGTTGCTGTGAATGTCAGCCAAGGCATTGTCAGCTTTGAAGATGCCGCAAGCAAACAACCCGTTTTCCTACTTGCTGGTGACAGTGCAGTCAGTCAATCGCCGAACAGCCCAATCGCTCGCCAACACATCAACCCGCTAGATGTGGCTCGTTGGCGTTTTGGTGAATTTGTTTTTGTTGATAAACCACTTTCAGAAGTCCTCGACGAACTTAAAAACTATTCATCGATAAATATTGAGCTTTCTCCCGCTCAATTAGCGAAGAGTAAAATCTCAGGTCGCATCAATACCCATCAGCCAGAACAGTTTTTTCAAGCCCTTCCTTCATTACTTCCGGTACAAGTCGTCTATCGAGATAAAAATAACGTATTGATTATTCAAAATAAAAAAAATAAATAAAAAATATTTTCATTTGCAGGTGAGGATAATTCTCATTTCACCCTCTTCTTAACTAGTCATCATTTTGCTGACCTATTTTCGCACGCTTTTTGTGCAGCTTAAGAATAAGGGATAACCATGTCTATTCAGTTTACTCAAAGCCGATTAAGGCCGCTCGCCCTTGCTATTGCAGTGAGTAGCGCCATTGTTTGTCAAACTGCCTTCGCGCAAGAAATGAATTTTTCATTACCAGAACAATCACTGGCTGCCTCAGTGGCTGAAATTAGCCGCCAAGGTCAAATTCAATTGATTTATGATAAAGGTCAGTTAAATGGCTTACGCGCACCTGCCTTGTCTGGTAACTACTCCGCACAAACCGCATTACAAAAAATACTCATCGGTAGCGGCTTAGAGTTAGTCAATGAAAATGGTGTTTTCGTTATTCGTCAGCAAAATTTAAGCCAAGGCACATTGGTATTACCGGAAACTCAAGTCTCTGGCGTTGTTCAGAATCACCCCGCAACAGATGTTATGTCAGCACCGCAATATGTGACGTCTGAAGAGATTAGCCAGAAAAATACCGGTGATGGCAATATCACCGATTTAATGAAAACTAACCCTGCTGTCCAATTTGCTAACAATGACAGTAACTCGATGAACCAAGGGGAAATTAAGCCTTCCCGCATCTCAATCCACGGCTCAAGCAGCTATCAAAATGCTTATCGCCTTGATGGTGTTAGTTTTAATAATGATTTTGACCCCGCAGACAGTGGTCTCGGTGAAACAGCGACCCGTCTGAGCAGTAGCGACCAAGGGATCTACATCGATAGCCGTCTGATCGACAGCATGACAGTGTATGACAATAACATTCCTGTCGAATTTGGTGGGTTTACAGGGGGAACCGTTGAAGTCAATAGCCGTCGCTGGCAAGGGGAAAATAGCGCCCATGCCTATTACCGCTTAACTCGCTCCGGTTGGAACAACTTGTTCCATGACTCCACACAAGGTATTGATACCACAAAAAATGATACCGCCAACCCTGCTCGCTTTCAAAACCGCTACGATAAAAATGACTTTGGTGGCTGGTTTGAATTAGGGGTGAGTGAAAATTCAGGGCTCGTATTCTCGGCCTCACGTCGTAGCTCGACTATCCCGATGACAGTGACGGGTGGCGAAGCATTTGTACTGGAAAACAACCAAATCGAACCTATTTTTTCTGATTCAGGTAAAAAAAATCAGCGCCGTACCTCAGATAATTACTTTTTAAAATATTCACTGGATTTATCGGATAAAAGTTCATTAGATTTATCTGCTAACTACGCCTCTTACGATAGCCGCTTATTTTCTTCGTCCGTCAGCAACTCGGGTTATGATTCAACCCATGATGGATTAGGTTTTACCGCTGTATTTAAACATCAGCTGGATTTAGGCCAATTTGAAATCACTGCTAATACTCAAGACTTAAAAGATAACCGTAGCAACGACCAAAAATACTCACTAACCGTTAGAGCGATTGAGTTTGATGAGGATTGGAATTACCTCGGCATGACAGAACGTAATAGTGGTGGCCTTGGTGATTTAGAATCGAAACAGAAAAGTCATGGTCTAAAAACAGTGATGAGATTTAATTCTCTCGAAGATAGCTTAGGGATAACTCATCAACCAACGTTAGGGGCCGAAATAAACTATACCAAAGGGACGTATGTCCGTGATCATGATTATCTCCGCTACACCTATTCAGGTAATCTAATCAAAGATGATTATAATGGTAGTCTGACAAATATTAACCGATTTAAAAAAGGGTCATATTCCGCAGACTACACTAACTATGCAATTTTCTTGGATGATAACATCCAGTATGGCAATTTAACGCTACGACCAGGTATTCGTCTTGATCGTGATGATTTTGTAAACCGCACTAATATCGCACCACGTTTATCCGGTAACTATGATGTATTCGGTAATGGTAAAACGCAAATTATAGCAGGTGCGAACCGCTACTATGGCCGCTCCATGCTGACTTATGCACTGTACGGTGCGCAAAATGGCGGAATGCAAAATTGTAATGGTAGTGAATGGGATCCTTGCTCCCTAATATTAGAGAATAACAATTGGGATAATCAAAAAGATTACGAAGGGATCGATTCACTAAAAACGCCATATAATGATGAGCTTACTGTTGCTCTGCAACAAGAAATCCTTTCAACCACATGGCGTCTACAATACGTACACCGTGAAGGTTACGATGAAGTTCGAACTCGTACCAAATATGATACTCGTGATGCCGATAAACGCAGTATTCGTATGTATGACAATGGCGGCCGTAGCTCACACGACACCGTAACCCTATCCGTTAATAACAGCCAACCTTGGGAGTGGGCAGAAGCTTCCCATGTAATGACAGCATCACTCACATGGCAGCAAAGTGAAAGTAATACGCCAAAAGATTCTGGCTATAACTCATTCGATCCAGCCAATAAAGTTAACCTCAACAAAGTTTGGTATGACGGCAAAATTATTGACGCATCAAAGTTGCCTTCAACTAGCTTTAACTCCCCGTTCAAATTTAACTTAGAACTGACCAGTGTTTGGGACGATTATGATCTAACTTGGTATAACCGCCTGCAATGGTGGGGAGCCCGAGACCAAGCGGTTCGCTACGACAATGCCTACGCAGTCGACCCTGAGTATGGACAAGTTCGTAAGTACACCAAGCAACATTTCTCCAGTAAATATACGTGGGATACCCGTCTTGGCTGGAAGCCTGAATTTGCTCACGGTTTTGGCTTCTCCGTCGAAGTGAACAATATTCTTAACAATAAAAATGTTGCTGACCGCTTCGTATTTGAAGATCGCGTATTGAAATCTTACGATCCGGGCCGTCAGTTCTGGTTACAAGTCAATTACGACCTGTAATTCCCAGCAATGTGAGCAATAAAACTCGTTAAACAATTAAAACAACAAATGAACAAAACGTCATGAAGACACTGAAACAATTTTTCTATTTAGTAAAACCTTTTTGGGGGCAGCGTGCTGCCCTTTTGTGCTGGATACTGCTGTTTGCCTCACTGGGGCTCACACTGTCATCTGTGTGGTTCAACGTCAAAATGAACATGTGGAATGGGGATTTTTATAACGCCCTACAAAAACTCGACGGCCAAGCGCTGTATGGCTTATTGCAATACTTTGTGATTTTAGTCAGCGGGCTAATTTTTGTCGTTGTTATGGGTAATTACCTAAAACAAATGCTGATTATCCGCTGGCGCAAAGGCATGACGGAGCAAGTACTTAGCCGTTGGTTATCCCCAAATAGCAAACATTACCTATTAAGGCTGACATCACAAGAGCCAGATAACCCAGACCAACGTATTGCCGAAGATATTCGTTTACTGATTGAATCGACATTAAATTTAGTGGTGACATTCCTCCACTCAATGTTAACTCTGATTTCATTTGCGACCATCCTTTGGACACTTTCCGGTAGCCTGTCGTTTAACTTTGCCGATAGCGACTGGACCATTCCTGGGTATATGTTCTGGGCTTGTATTATTTATACCCTCATTGGTATTGCACTTACCCAATGGATTGGTTTCCCACTTCGCCGTTTGCATATGGATAAACAACGCCGCGAAGCGGATTACCGTAGCTCATTAATTAATTGCCGCCAACACGGTGATGCCATCGCAGGGCAGCGTGGTGAAACTCAAGATAGAAAAGAACTGATGGGGCGCTTTGGTGAAATTATTAGCAACTGGAACCGCTTGATCCGTTGTGAGCGGAACCTCTCTTTCTACACAGTGGGTTACCAACAAGTTACCGCCTTAGCGCCTGTATTACTCGCATTACCTAAATTCCTTGCGGGTGAAATCATGTTGGGTGGCTTAATGCAATTGCGCCAAGCCTTTACCAGTGTTGCCACTTCACTCGGCTGGTTTATTTTTGCCTATAAAGAAATCGCCGCATGGCAAGCCACAGTCTCCCGTTTATACAACTTTGTGGTTTTATTGGAAAACGATAACAAAGCGGTGGTTACTATCGACGAAAAATCGCCACCTCTGATCGCTAAATTATCCGTTTCTACCGCAGACAACCGCTGCTTAATTAATTCCGTGAATATAACCGCCAAACAAGGCGAATTAACCTTGATTCGTGGCCGTTCTGGTGTTGGTAAGTCCACCTTATTACGCACGCTAAGTGGGCATTGGCCTTTCTTCAACGGCACTATCAGCCGAACAGAAAAAGTTATGTGGATCCCACAACGCCTCTATTTACCAATTAGTCGGCTTGATAGCTTATTGGCTTATCCCAAAGCAACATCCCAATTTAGTCAGCAAGATTTTCAATATGCATTGATGTTAGTCGGGTTAGAAAAGCTGCATCACCAACTCGCACTCGAAACTGATTGGAACAACCGCCTATCTGGTGGAGAACAGCAGCGCATTATGTTTGCGCGTTTATTGCTCAACCGACCAAAACTGCTTTTATTGGATGAAACCACCTCCGCCCTTGATGAAAACAGCGCATTAGAACTCCTCGCTCTATTGAAAGCTGAGTTACATGACAGCGCCATTGTTTTGGTTAGCCATCAAAGCTTCGTTGCTCAATTTGCGGAACAACAAATATTGCTCGTTGAACCTGCGAGTGAAAAATCCTTAAATACAGGAACGCCTGAATATGCTTCATAAAATTACCTTCGCCACATTAATAAGCATTCTGCTCGGTGGCTGCGCAGGCAGTACATCGGTGAGCCAAAATTCAACCTCACTGTTACCTGTGCGCGGTGACCTTCAACACTATCAACTCGACAATGGGCTACAAGTTTACCTTCTGCAACGTAATCAACCCGGAGTTGAACTGCGTTTATTGGTCAGTAGCGGCTCATTACAAGAAAATGAACAGCAGCTTGGCCTCGCACACTTTACTGAACATATGGCGTTTAAAGGCACCAAACATTTTCCGGGAACCACGGGGTTCAAACAGCTGGAACACCAAGGGCTTAAACTCGGTAGCCATGTGAATGCCATTACGAGTTTAAATTCCACGCTATATAAATTATCACTCCCCGAAGCCACGACAGCACAAGTCGCCACAGGCTTACAAGTGATGGCCGATTGGGCGTCAAATATGACCTTTGACCAAGAAGCCTTTGAAAAAGAGCGCCCTGTAATTGTCGAAGAGTGGCGCTTACGCCAAGGGATGGGCTATCGCATCAATGACAGCTTAGAAAAATTACGCTACCACGGTAGCCGTTACGTCGATCGCAACCCAATTGGCTCATTAGATGTGGTACGCAATGCTCCGATTGAGCAAGCGAAAGACTATTATCAAACATGGTATCAGCCTCAGCGAATGTCACTATTAATTATTGGTGATTTCAATAGTTCATCAGTACGCAATCAGGTTAATAATTTATTTGCGCTCCCTAAACCCAAAAAAGTGGCAGAAGATAACCCGCAATGGAAACAATTTGCCCATTCAACCAATATGTTAGTGCAAGGTGTATTTGATAAAGAGCAAGGGGCGCGTTATGTGCAATTTGCCTTACAAAATGATGTTAGCGCACCGCTAAATACCCGTTTAGGGCAGTCGGAAGATTTACTGGATAACCTCTGGTTGGCCATTTTAAACCAACGTTTCTCCGTTATGGTGGATAACGGCATTTTGCCGTCGATTAGCATCAATGAACAAGGGGCAATGTTAGATAACCAGCGCTTACAACAGTTGATGATCATCCACCCGAAAGGTAATGATTACCAAGGTGCAACTGAGATTTTATTTACAGAATTACAACGCCTTGCTACTGAGCCGGTTACCCAAGAAGAACTTGATTCTGCAAAGCAAGCGATGTTGAAAAAATTCAGCCTGCAAGCCGCTTCAGAGCAACGTTATAGTAATGAATATTTAGCAGGGCAACTGACGACGGCGCTTGAATACGACATGCCAATGTGGAATAAACGCCAGCAGTTAGATAACAGCTACCAGTTAATGAAATCCGTTAAGCCGCAAGACTTACAACAGCATGTCGCTAAATTCCTACAAACCGCTTCCCCGCGTTTAGCATTAATTGGGCCTGATACTGATGCCTCTGCGATTGATAAATCAGTATTTAATCAGCAATGGCTTAAAATACGCCAAAGCACGCCGGGGCCATTTACGCTACGCTCCAAAGCCATTCAATTGCAATTACCCCAATCCATAAAAGGCAGTATTGTTGAGCAATCTAAGCTCCCCGTTGAAAAAGCGGAACATTGGACTTTGAGCAATGGCATTCAGGTAATTGTTAAAACAGACAAAAACCTGAAAGATGATATTCAATTTAACTTGCAATTACCGGGTGGCCGTTCGTTAGAAACACAACAAACGGCAGGTTTAACGGATTGGGCGGTGAAACTTCCTGAAAGCAGCGGTTATGGAAATTACAGTGCGCGTGATCTGGCTCTGCTGGCAAAACAAAACCAAATTAGCGTTCGCCCATACAGTGAATTGCTGACACATGGTTTTCGCGGAAAAGCCCCTGTCGATAACCTCGAAACAGCGCTACAGTTACTCAATTTAAAACTCACCGCTCCGCAATTTAGTGGTGAAAAATTAGAGCAACAAAAACAATCTTTTACTTTAAACTTATCCAAAACTCCCGTAGAACGCACTTTCCTTGATAATATTAATCGGGAAAGCTATACCCACGGTGAATTTTTGGTGATTAACCCACAGGGCAGCTGGCAGCAATTTACGGCTCAGCAGTTACAGCAAGCTAACCGCCAATTACTCACCTCAACAGCAGATATGACTCTGGTGATCACTGGAGCAATGAATAGCCGTGATCTAAAACCTCTGTTAGAGCAATGGGTTGCCTCACTGCCACACAGTAACCAAAAACTGGTATCTCGCGACCAAGGGATCATGCCAAAAATGGCGAGTTTTAATAAAACTTATCCTATCAGTAGCAGCGATAAGAGCATGGTGAGTATTCAGTTCGCGTCACCTGCTGTCTGGAACCAGCAAGACAGCTTAGCGATTCAACTGATTGATACCATTGTGAGCCAACGCTTACGTGGTGAACTACGTGAGAAAGCGAGTGGTATTTATGCGCTAGGCTTTTCACAGATGCTCGCGAAGAAACCGCAACCGTATTACCTCGCGCGCTTGAATTTCACCACCTCACCTGAACGTGCTGAAGAAATGACGCAAATCGCCCAAAAAACAATAGGTCAAATTCGTCAAACAGGTGTGAGTGAAAAAGAGTTAACCGAAGCAAAAAATATTTGGCTGACAGAAAATTCACAAGTCACTGATAGCTCGAGCTACTGGACTGAGGCTCTAGCGCAGATTGCCAGCGATGATGGGCAATACCAGCGTTTAAACCAAGAACAAGACATTATTCGCCAGCTCACCGTTGAGGATATTAACCGTTTGACTCGCCAGTATTTAGGGCGAAATTCAAAAGTATTTATGATGACGCCTTGATATCAGAAAAACCAACAGCTTTATTCATCAAGCTGTTGGTTTCCATAGCCACATCAACCGTACCATTATTTAAATGAATGCCTTACGTTATAGATAAAATTTAACATTCGATTATTTAAGTTATTAAATAATGAAAACATGCGTTCTTTGAATGATATTTCTTTAGATTTCGCTATTTCAACCTCTAGTTTTAGTTTATCCATTGAAATATCCAGATAGTGTTCAATATCACTAGCAATTTTATTTGCCTTAATTCTTTTATACTTAAGAATATTTACAATCAAATCAATTTTAGAAAGAAATGTTTCTATATTTGCGTTGATTCTTTTTCCATTAATAATTTCAACCACAGAGTCTACAATATTTTTAGATATTGATTTTATTATTAGCATTGATTTAATTCTAGCAATAGCAGCATCTATAATTTTATTTTTTTCTTCGAAACATTTACTATCATATTCAGATTTCAAAAATTCAACATCTAAATTCATTTTCTCTTTTATAAAGTCAATAATCTTTTCATCCTTTAAATTATCACTCAATTTTGTTAAAAATCGCCTACCCTCACTGGTAAACTTATTTTCAGAGAGAATACCCTTGAGAAAAATTATTTTATCAATACTTTCAACTCCTTTGAAAATATCAAAATCAGAAAATTTCTTTATATTTTTAATGTAGTCATTATACTTATATTCGTTTAGCTTAAGTTTAACTAAATACTCATTTGAATAATTAATAAGATATTTTTTAATTTTTGTGATTATTTCTTTCTGGAACCCTTTTTTTTCAAGTAAAGACTCTATCGCGTAGGTTGCAACTCGACAGGATGAGTTATATATAGATAGAAAGCGCTGTTCTTGATACAAGTGAAGAACTTTACTCTTATCATCGTTCATTATTGAATTAGTAATTTTCACAAAAACATTCTCAAGTTCCTTTCTTATATCATCTTCATTCCCAATCGGTTCTTTTGTTCTAATGTAACTCATCAAAAATTTTATATGACTCAATTCATTCTTAGATAAAGCCTCTCCTGTTTTAAAATCATTAATTAAATCATCAAAACTGTCACATTCAACCTTATTTATTTTTTTACTCTCTTCATCCCTCTTACTTTTTTTTAACTCCATTTTACTTTCAATATTACCCGCCATTTTATTTACAGCCTGTTTAAATTTATCTCCCATCTTCCCACTAAAATCGCGCCTTTCATATTCATTTTTAGCGCTAGATATTTCCTTATCTTTAACATCTATAGGTTGGAGAGTTGTCTCTTTATCACTAATATTTATCTTTACATTTTTATTTATTGAAGTATCTCTATCAACTTTCAATCCTTTCTTAAAATACTTATCAATTTTTTCTTTCGCTTTCCCGCTCGCAACAATACCCCATGATTTATTTATTTCTGCCCAGCCATTCTCGCCATTGTTTTTGGCTGTTTTTATTTTATCGATGATGATATCGCTTTTCCCTTCGAAAACCTTTGGATTTTTGGTTATTGCTATTACCATGTCATTCAATGACATAGTTAAATATTTTTTTTCATCAAAATTTTTATTTTTAACAGATAACATATCAACCTCTTCAATTTCTATTTTGTTTTCACTTAAAATAATAAAATAGCGTATAGAATCTCATTAGTTTTTTATATCAAATAGCGATTGCAATACACTCACTTTATTTCATGATTTTTATAGGATAACGCTTATATCTCATTGACATAGTATGTTTTTAATGTGATTAATATATTCTAGAAATAATAATAATGAGAAAAGTAATGAATAACATAACCATCCGCAGAGCAACTCTGGACGATGTGCCTGCAATAACTAAAATGCACGCTGATTATTCGGCGTATGCCAACACCTTACAATTGCCATACCCAACAGAAAAAACCTGGGAAGCTCGCCTCGGGGAAAATGATCCACTCGTCACTCAGTTTGTTGCCACCATTGGTGACGACGTTGTGGGTTTGCTAGTTATCAGCCAACCGAGCCAAGTACGCCGTCGCCATGTTGCGACTTTCGGCATTACCGTCAGTGAAGCTCACCAAGGCAAAGGTATTGGCTCACAACTGATGCAAGTGATGGTGGATTACTGTGACAATTGGCTGAATGTGCGCCGTATTGAATTGGAAGTGTTTGCAACAAATGGCAGTGGCGTTGGGCTGTATGAGAAGTTTGGCTTCGAACAAGAAGGCCGCATGAGAGATTATGCTTTCCGTGATGGGCAATATGTTGATGCCGTGATGATGAGCCGGATAAAAAGTTAGTCTTAAAACGCCATATTACCTATGGCGTTCACCTTAACTATTCCTTCAAAAGCACTACACCCCGACTAGGCTACGTAATGGAATACCAAACTGACAATGTAAACGACGGATCATTGGCAACGTCAAATTACGTTTCCCATTTAATATTTCATAAACCCGATTCGCTTTACCTATTGCTGGTTCTAAATCTTTAACTGTAAGACCTTGTTGTTCCATACGAAATTTAATCGCTTCAATTGGGTCTGGTGCTTCTATCGGATAATGCCTTTTCTCGTACTCTTCAATTAATAAACACATCACTTCAAAATAATCCCCTTCAGGGGTATTTAGCTCAGGCTCATTATCAAACATAGGAGAAACAGCCAATAAGGCCGCTTTGTAGTCTTGTTCTGTTCTGATGGGTTTAATTTTCATGTCCATGACTCCAAATCCACCGTTTCTGCATCAACTCGGTCATACTGTTCATGAGTTCCAATGAATTTAACAAATATCCACCCACGCTGATATGCAATAGCCACAATTAACCGATAATAATTTCCTTTTATATTAAACACCACCCGCTTGTTCTTTAAAATACTCGCGCTGCGGTACATTCCTTTGATATCTGAAGGGGTTTTCCATGTCGCTTTAATCGCTTCATCTAACCAAGCCTTCAGTGGTGGTTCTGACTCTGGATATTTTAGCCAAAAGTCTTTCAGCGTTTTTATGGAGATGATTTTCATAAGCTCAGCCTAGTCCCATTTTAGGACTAAGTCAATCATCAAGTCCCAATTTAGGACTCACTATTATTATAATTTTCTCATAAAAAATGCCACTCAATAGGTGGCATTTATAGCATAATGAAAACATCTAACGATTATTTATCGCCTAACAACACTGAATCCAGTGCAATCTCAATCATTTCGTTAAACGTGGTTTGACGTTCTTCTGAGGTAGTTTGTTCGCCCGTTTTGATATGGTCAGAAACGGTACAAATCGTCAGTGCGCGTGCGCCAAACTCAGCCGCCACACCATAGATACCCGCAGCTTCCATTTCAACGCCCAGAATGCCGTATTTTTCCATCACTTTGAACATATCAGGGTCTGGTGAGTAGAATAGGTCTGCTGAAAACAGGTTACCCACACGTACATTTACATTTCTTGCTTTTGCCGCTTCAACCGCATTATGAACTAAGTTATAGTCCGCAATCGCTGCAAAATCATTTTCTTTAAAGCGTTGACGGTTAACGCGTGAATCAGTACAAGCGCCCATACCGATCACAACATCACGCAATTTTACGTCATCCATTACTGCGCCACATGAGCCAACGCGAATAATCACTTTTACACCGAAATCAGTGATCAGTTCTTTCGCGTAAATGGAGCATGAAGGGATCCCCATACCGTGGCCCATTACCGAAATTTTACGGCCTTTATAAGTCCCTGTAAAACCTAACATGCCACGCACATTATTGACTTGGCGAACATCCTGAAGGAAGGTTTCAGCGATGTATTTTGCACGTAATGGGTCGCCTGGCATCAGAACGACATCAGCGAAATCACCCATTTCTGCATTAATATGTGGAGTTGCCATGATTATTTCCCTTTAAACGATTAAATATTTTCAAATGAATAAGGTGGCTTCCCACCTTATTATTAATAATCTGTATCTTACTGGCCTAAGCAATTTGAATCGCAGCCAACGAACTACAGCTAGCTTATTACCCTTCAATAGCTCGCTCACTACCTTTCATACTTACCTATTACCCTAAATAATTTGAGTTGTAGCTAGGCGGCAAAGAAAATCATCCCTATGAGCATACATCAGTATGTGATTAGGGTGGTTTTATGCAGCCAACACCACTCTACAACTTAAAGTATGACGACAAAGCTTTGCCCATTACCTTTAATTCCCCGCCATTACCCTAAATAATTTGAGTTGTAGCAAGGCGGCAAGCAAAACCATCCCTATGAGCATACACAAGTATGTGATTAGGGTGGTTTTGTGCAGCCAACACCGCTACAGCTCAAAGTATGACGGGTAATGGGTGTTAGAGCATTGGTTTACCGTAATCCATCGGCGACAAATCAAAATACTTAGCGACTGTCTGGCCAATATCTGCGAAAGTTTCACGGTGACCTAATGAACCTGGTTTCACTTTTGGACCATAAATCAACACTGGGATGTGCTCACGGGTATGGTCAGTACCTGGCCAGGTTGGGTCACAACCGTGGTCTGCCGTTAAAATTAGGATGTCGTCTT
Source organism: Providencia sp. PROV150 (assembly GCF_028481025.1). NCBI lineage: Bacteria > Pseudomonadati > Pseudomonadota > Gammaproteobacteria > Enterobacterales > Morganellaceae > Providencia > Providencia sp. PROV150. The sequence continues at coordinate 73,679 of NZ_JAMPPJ010000029.1, forward strand.
CTTTAACTAATTTCATTAGTTCAGGTAAACGGCGGTCAAATAATTCTAATGCCGCAGCATAACCTGCCACATCACGGCGGTGGCCGTATGCGGAGTCAAAGTCCACAAAGTTAGTGAAAACGATGGTGTTGTCACCCGCTAGTTTCATTTCTTCTACCGTTGCATCGAATAGCGCATCGATACCAGTGGCTTTAATTTTCTTGGTGATACCGACATGAGCGTAAATATCCGCAATTTTACCGATAGAAACAACTTCACCTTGTTTTTCATCAACTAATTTTTTCAATACAGTTGGTGCTGGTGGCTCTACCGCTAAGTCATGACGGTTACCTGTACGTGTGAAGTTACCCGCTTTGTCGCCAACAAATGGACGCGCGATAACACGGCCAATGTTATAACCACCTTTGGTTAACTCTTCACGCGCAATTTCACACAGCTCATACAGTTTATCTAAGCCGTAAGTTTCTTCGTGACAAGCGATTTGGAATACGGAGTCAGCTGAGGTATAGAAAATAGGTTTCCCGGTTTTCATATGCTCTTCACCCAGTTGATCCAAAATAACCGTACCTGATGAGTGGCAGTTACCTAAGTAACCCGGTAAATTCGCTTTCTCAACTAACGTATCCAGTAACTCTTGAGGGAAACTATTTTCTTCATCAGAAAAATATCCCCAATCGAATAACACAGGAACACCTGCGATTTCCCAGTGGCCTGATGGCGTATCTTTGCCTGAAGAAATTTCGCTCGCATAACCATACGCACCAATAATTTCTGCATTAGGGTCAAGACCTGCAGGGAATGAACCGCTTGATTCTTCTCCTGCTTTACCTAAACCTAATTTTGTTAAATTAGGTAAATGCAGAGGCCCTTTACGACCAATATCCGCTTCGCCACGGGCGCAAGCATCTGCGATGTGACCCAATGTATTGGAACCTTCATCCCCAAATTTATGTGCATCATGTGCTGCACCGATCCCAAAGGAATCCAAAACCATAATAAATGTGCGTTTCATATTTTTCTCCTGCGGTATTTTTAAAACGATATACCACTAAAATCTATTTGTATTACTCGCTGATTTGGCGATAAACCATTGGTGTTGTTTCAGGAGATTTGTCTCCAATCACCATCGCTTCACGCACTTCTTTCGCCGCTTCTTCCCACGCTTTTTCACTATTTGCATGGATAATTGCCAGTGGCGTTTGGGTATCCACTTTGGCGCCTAACGCAGCGATATCACTCAAACCAACGCTATAATCAATTGGGTCTGTCGCTTTACGGCGACCACCGCCTAACGTCACTACGGACATTCCCAGCGCACGTGTATCCATTTGCGTGATAATGCCATCTTTTGGTGCATAAACGGCTTTGCTCAGTACCGCAGTCGGCAGGTATTTGTTGTAATTTTCAACAAAATCAGCAGGCCCTTTTTGAGCTGCTACCATACGGCCAAACACTTCTGCCGCTTTACCATTGTCTAATACTGCCTGTAATTTTTGGCGTGCTTCTTCGCGGTTTGCTGCTAATGAACCAGATACCAGCATTTCTACACATAACGCCATAGTGACTTCATAAAGACGTGGGTTACGGTATTCACCCGTTAAGAATTGAACCGCTTCACGAACTTCAACTGCGTTACCTGCGCTGGAAGCTAGCACTTCATTCATGTCAGTCAATAATGCCGTAGTTTTACAACCCGCCCCATTAGCGACCTTCACAATTGACTCAGCCAACTCTTCTGACTTCTCATAAGTTGGCATAAATGCGCCTGAGCCGACTTTAACGTCCATCACCAGAGCATCAAGGCCTTCAGCCAATTTTTTACCTAAGATTGAAGCGGTAATTAGCGGAATTGAATCCACTGTCGCTGTAATATCACGGGTCGCATAGAAACGTTTATCGGCAGGTGCTAATGAATTAGTTTGCCCAATAATTGCCACCCCGACATCTTTGATAATGTCACGGAAACGAACGTCATCCGGGAAGATATCGAAATTAGGGATCGCTTCAAGCTTGTCTAGTGTTCCACCAGTGTGGCCTAAACCACGGCCTGAGATCATCGGTACATAACCGCCACAAGCTGCAACCATTGGACCAAGCATCAGTGAAGTCACATCCCCCACGCCGCCCGTTGAGTGTTTATCAACTAATGGACCATTGAGGTTGAGTGATTTCCAGTTCAGAACCGTACCTGAATCACGCATTGCTAATGTCAATGCAACACGCTCAGGCATGGTCATATCATTAAAATAGATAGTCATTGCCAATGCAGCAATTTGACCTTCTGAAACTGAGTTATCGCGAACACCATTGATAAAGAAACGAATTTCTTCTTCGCTTAATGGCTTACCATCACGTTTTTTACGGATAATTTCTTGTGCCAGAAACACAATATTCTCCTTTAAAGTCGAATTTATCGGCTAACAATATTGCGAAAATTAATAACTGCTGCTTGATTTTTTAACGTCAAAAACTAGCGTATTTAATAAATTTGCTAATAGGCTAGAAGCACCAAAACGGAAGTGGCGGCTATCTGCCCAATTGTCACCTAAAATTCGTCCCGCTAACGCTAAGTATTCTGCTGCTTCTTCTGCGGTACGTACACCACCAGCAGGTTTAAAGCCGACTGTTTTTTCAACGCCCATATCACGGATGACTTGCATCATGATTTCCGCACTTTCTAATGTTGCATTAACAGGTACTTTACCTGTCGAGGTTTTAATAAAATCAGCGCCCGCTTTAATTGAAATTTCAGAAGCCTTACGGATTAATTCTGCATCTTTTAACTCACCTGTCTCAATGATTACTTTCAGCAACACATTCGCAGCCGCACAAGCGTCTTTACAGGCTTTCACTAAATCAAAACCAATTTGTTCATTACCCGCAATCAGCGCACGATAAGGGAAAACAACATCAACTTCATCCGCACCGTAAGCAATCGCTGCTTTGGTTTCAGCTAATGCGATATCAATATCATCGTTACCGTGTGGGAAATTCGTGACCGTAGCAATGCGCACATCTGGAGTGCCTTGCTCACGTAATGTTTTACGTGCAATAGGAATGAAACGAGGGTAAATACAGATTGCAGCGGTATTGCCTGCTGGGCTTTTCGCCTGATGACACAGTGCGATGACTTTCGCATCTGTATCGTCATCATTTAAAGTGGTTAAATCCATAAGTGACAGCGCGCGTTGTGCGGCCGCTTTTAAATCAGTCATATAACTCTCCAACGTTGTTAATTCTTCAGAACGACACGTTCTTTGTTGGCGAGCGGGCTTGGTTCCTTAAAGATGCTAGTCGGATTCTTTCCGAACTGAGCAGCTGAGATCCTTCTCACCGCATCATGCCCTAGAGTCCTAGACTCTGAGAACTAGCAGTTCCATAGCAGCTTACTAATGCCTATTTGACCATGGAATGACGCCATTTTATGTGCTACAAATCACATTAATCGACTGAATGTTACATTATTAAAATAAAAAATGTGATATAGATCAAATTATACCATCTATCGCCACCAATTCTTCTCTCAAATGGCTTTTTCAATATTTTCTTTATCATTAATTGACTAAGTTAAGAATAGTTGAAAATTTACGATTAATATAAAAAGTCATAAAAAAATATAACGAATCAAAATGAAAACGGAAGGATTAATCCCCTTCCGTTTAATTGGATTAGCTGATAGCAAATATAAATTAAATTACGGCTGCTGCGCCTAACGTCAAGAAAAAGCCAGCAATGGTTGCACTCATTAAGTTAGACAGGGTACCAGCCATAACCGCTTTCATACCTAAACGAGCGACATCACCACGGCGATTTGGCGCCATTCCGCCTAAACCACCGAGTAAGATAGCGACGGATGAAAGGTTAGCAAAACCACATAATGCAAACGAAATAATCGCTTTAGTATGGTCGGAAAGCACTTGTTTACCTGCCGCCAGTACTTCAGCATCCGCTTTCATGTATTCACCGAAGTTCATGAATGCAACAAATTCGTTCACAACAATTTTTTGACCGATGAAAGAACCAGCAACTGTCGCTTCACTCCACGGCACACCAATTAAGAAGGCAATCGGAGCGAATAACCAACCTAATAATAATTCCAGTGATAATTGTGGATAATCAAACCAGCCACCGATACCACCTAAGATGCCATTGATCAATGCAATCAAAGCGATAAAGGCCAATAACATTGCCCCTACGTTCAGCGCCAGTTGCATCCCTGATGATGCCCCAGAAGCGGCCGCATCAATGATATTGGCAGGGCGTTCATCTTCAGCGACTAAATCTGTCGCATCAACCCTATCTTTTACATCTTCTGTTTCTGGAACCATCAGTTTGGCGAATAATAAACCACCTGGAGCGGCCATAAAGGAGGCAGCAATCAGGTATTCCATTGGTACACCCATTTGGGCGTAGCCGGCCAAAACTGAACCCGCTACAGAAGCTAAACCACCACACATAATGGCAAACAGCTCTGATGTCGTCATTGTTGCAATATAAGGGCGAACAACCAATGGTGCTTCCGTTTGCCCAACAAAAATATTTGCTGTTGCAGATAACGATTCTGTTCTTGAGGTTCCCAATATTTTTTGCAGACCACCACCAAGAACTTTAATCACTAACTGCATGATCCCTAAATAATAAAGGACAGCAATTAACGATGAGAAGAAAACAATAATTGGTAAAACGCGGAAAGCGAAAATAAAGCCACCGCCACCAAACAGTTCAAACATTTTATCGGAAACAAGGCCGCCAAAGATGAAGCTCATCCCATCTTGACCATATCCAATAACTTTAGAAACCGCGTCAGACATCCCTTGGAGCACACTACGCCCCGCTGGAACATAAAGAACAAATGCACCAATGGCTAATTGAATTAAAAATGCGCCGCCAACTGTGCGTAGTCTAATTGCTCGGCGATTGCTGGAAAATAGAATAGCTATCGCGATAAGTACCGCCATTCCGATAATACTCATAATGAGCTGCATGGAAGGATCCCTGTTCACTTTATTTTAGGTTGATATATAAGGAAACGTGTAAGTCACCTTGACTCTTAATTTGATGATTATACCTAGTCATCACCAATAACCCGCAATACTCATCACAAATACATACTGCAATAAACAACAAAAATTCACATAATGTGACAAAAGTCACAAAAACTATTCAGTTTAATCTGTAAAGGCACTAAAGTCCCAATTAAGCACAATAAAAACTAAATAGATTTTAATAGCCAATTAGTGAAATTATATAAATATTATTTATGATTCTGTATGCGATTTTACTTGGTGAGATTAAATAACGACAAACTATTGTTGTAAAGTTGTTGGGCTATTTCTGCAGGGGATTCGTGGCGAAGCTCACATAATGAACGAAAAACCCACTCAATACGTTCAGGACGATTTGGTTCGCCTTGAAAACCTGAAACTGGCATATCAGGGGCATCCGTTTCGAATAATAATGAAGTCAAAGGGAGTTGCGACATCACATGGCGAGTTTTATTCGCTCTGTCATAAGTAATTGTGCCACCAACACCAATATAATAGCCAAGTTTAACAAAGGCTTGGGCTTGAGATAGACTGCCGGCAAAACCATGCACAACGCCACGAGCTGGGACATCAAAACGACGTAGCATCGCAGCTAATGGGTCATGGCTTTTACGTGAATGTAAAATAACTGGTAAATCAAACTGTTTCGCTAGCTTTAATTGGGCGGACAACACCACTTGCTGGCGCTCAAATTGCGGGTTTTGCATATAGAGGTCAAGCCCAATCTCCCCTATCGCCACACACTTTTTATTCTTTTTAGCTAGATAATCAGTCAATATATCAATATGTTGCTCTTGAAACTGACTCAAGTATAACGGATGAAACCCCATAGCGGCATGCAACTGCGGGTACTGCTGTGCCAGTTGCCAAACTCGTGCAAAATTATCCATACTCACTGTAGGAATGATAATATCACTCACCCCACTTTGTTGAGCAAGCTGCAAACTTTCAGTGAAGGAATCACTAAAAGGTGGGAAATCAAAATGGCAATGAGTATCAATAAATTGACGTTTAGCCATCACGATTTTCATTTGCGGATATTGCGGCCAAAGGCATTGAGGTAACAGGCTCCGCCGCCAATTCAGGAATGAGCTCATTCGGTACTTGTGGCTCAAGCTGAATATCTAATGGGTTAGACTCAATTTTCTGTGCCAAAGTATGGCTAAAGCGATTTGTGTTGTGGTCAAAGGCATCACCCAGTGCTGCAATAAAATAGCGACCACACCGGCGCCCCGTATGGTAATCTTGATTAAGCGAAGATACCTTACTACCCAGCGCACTACTTTTCAGTGGAACAGGTGGATAAATCTCAAAGACCTGTACATCTTTTGGTGGGTTTTCAATAAATTCTTGTGTTCTACGGTAGCTTTTCAGATGAACTTTTAGCATCGCGGCCATACGTTGTAGGCCATTTTTATCCCCTTCCAGCCACCGAGTCATTCTTTTCACCCATTCAGGGGTAAAATACATTTGGGAAGGAACGGTACGGATCACCACAATAGTCTCTGCACCGCGGCGGTATGCCTCTTCAACTGGGATAGCAGCACTAATGCCACCATCTTGGTAAAGCGTGCCATCAAATTCGACACCTTCACGATAAAAGCCCGGAATAGCGCTGGATGCACGAATAATATCGAGCCAGTTGTCTGCGTCAGGCTTTAGAAAAGCAGCGGAAAAATCATCACTGCGGCTTGCTCCCATATAGAATTCACGGCCTGAATTTAATAAATCGAGCCCTGCTTGTATACGTAATGGGAATTCCTTTGCTGTGGTGTCGACGAGCCAATCTAAATCAATCAGATGACCGCCGCGGATAAAGCGCAGTGGATTGAAAAATGCCGAATTAGTCGTATAACGCGTGATCACACGGCGTGCATAACCTGCTTGCCCACAAATATACGCAGAAAGATTTTGAGCCCCAGCTGAAGTGCCTATCATCAGGTCAAAAGGGTTGAAATCAGAGATAAGAAACTCATCCAGTACACCCGCAGTAAAAATTCCTCGTTGACCGCCACCTTCACAAATCAGGGCAGTTTTTCCCGAGTTGATATTATCAAAGAATGCAAGCGGCTCAATCGTGCCGAGTGTAACTGAAACGTGTTTTCCCATAATGCCTCTGAATGACAGAAGTTCACTTTAAATAGCTCAAAAACAGAATGAGCTTCCCTTTGAAAGCCCATTCTATCCGCATTGTACAATAAATATTCAGCAATATGAGCTATTGAGACATTTATTTACTGATTAGTTAGCGATGACTAAACCATTTTGTACTGATTTTACCCCATTGACTTGCGATGCCACTTGGGTAATTTTATCAATTTGATCGGCTGATTTAACAAAGCCTGATAAGTAAACAACACCATTGACTGTTTTTACTGATACGCTGTTACTCGAAATACCTTTCGTACCCAGTAATTTTCCTTTTACATCCGCCGTAATCGCGGAGTCATCAATGTAGTCACCGGTGTTTTTAGCGCCACTCGAAATGGCATTCCCAGTATCTTTACCTGCCATTTCAACGGTCTTAGATGCACTGTCCCAGGTTTCTGAGGCTTGTTTTTTCAAAGCGCTATCTGATGATGAGCTACAAGCCGCGAGCGCCCAGCTCAACCCAATAACTCCTAACAAACTCAATAGTTTTGCTTTTTTCATAAAAACCTTCCTTTCACTGCAATGGACAACGAATAATATAGCCTAAGTAAAAAAACATAAAAAATAAAGAGAAAGGTGATAAAGACAGAATATTCTTGATGATAAGCATAAAAAAACAGGGAAAGTTGCTTTAAATGAAGTTCGAAATAAGATGACCCACTAACTATGTTAGTCGTGGGTCATAAACACAATTAGTGTTCGCGTGTTTTGCGGAATTTAACGTCAGGGTAACGTTCACTAGTCAGGTTCAAATTCACCATAGTCGGTGCGATATAAGACAAGTTGTCGCCACCATCAAGGGCTAAGTTTTGCTCATTTTTGCGTTTAAACTCTTCGAATTTCTTCGCATCATCACACTCAACCCAACGCGCAGTAGAAACGTTAACGGCTTCATAAATAGCTTCAACGTTATATTCGCTTTTCAAACGCGAAACCACCACGTCAAACTGCAGCACACCTACCGCACCAACAATTAAATCATTGTTAGTTAACGGGCGGAACACCTGTACTGCACCTTCTTCAGATAACTGAACGAGGCCTTTTAACAGTTGTTTTTGTTTTAGCGGATCACGTAAGCGAATACGGCGGAATAATTCAGGGGCAAAGTTAGGAATACCCGTAAATTTGAGCTCTTCACCTTGTGTGAAGGTATCACCGATTTGAATCGTACCATGGTTATGTAACCCAATGATGTCCCCTGCATAGGCGTTTTCGACCTGAGAGCGATCCCCCGCCATAAAGGTTAAAGCATCAGAAATGACCACATCTTTTTTGATGCGCACTTGGCGTAGTTTCATGCCTTTTTCATAAGTACCTGAAACTATACGCATAAACGCAACACGGTCACGGTGTTTCGGGTCCATATTTGCTTGGATTTTAAATACGAAACCGGTGAACTTTTCTTCTGTCGCATTAACTTGGCGTAAATCTGTTTGGCGCGGTTGTGGCTGAGGAGCCCATTCCACTAGGCCATCTAGCATATGGTCAACACCAAAGTTACCTAATGCTGTTCCGAAAAAGACAGGGGTTAATTCACCCTGCAAGAATGCGTCATGGTCAAATTCATGAGATGCCCCTTGAACCAATTCCAGCTCATCACGTAACTGTGCCGCTAATTCATCACCTACGGCAGTATCAAGATCTGGGTTATTCAGCCCTTTAATTATACGGACTTCTTGAATAGTGTGACCTTGGCCTGTTTGGTATAGGATTGTTTCATCGCGTAATAAATGATAAACACCCTTGAATAATTTACCACAACCAATAGGCCATGTGATTGGACAACAAGCAATTTTCAGCTCATTTTCCACTTCATCCATTAATTCCATTGGGTCACGAATATCACGGTCCAACTTATTCATGAAAGTTAAGATTGGAGTGTCACGTAGACGAGTGACTTCCATCAGTTTACGTGTCCGGTCTTCAACCCCTTTACCCGAGTCAATGACCATCAAGCAGCAGTCAACTGCCGTTAATGTACGATAAGTATCTTCAGAGAAGTCTTCGTGACCTGGGGTATCCAATAAGTTAACAAGACAATCATTATAAGGAAACTGCATAACAGAGGTGGTAATCGAAATACCACGCTGCTTTTCCATTTCCATCCAGTCAGATTTAGCGTGTTGGTTAGAGCCACGGCCTTTTACCGTACCAGCACGTTGAATAGCGTGCCCAAACAATAACACTTTTTCGGTTATTGTGGTTTTACCCGCATCGGGGTGGGATATGATAGCAAACGTTCTGCGTGTGCTAACTTCATGGAGAAAGTTCTGATCTGTCATTTAACCGTTCTTTTCGTTTATATACAGATTTGTATAAGCATTCGAAGAGGCTCAATGTGGCTCTTGGCGTCGCAAATCCGTCTTGTTAATCAAAATTGGCGGATATTTTCGCAGATCTTGGGGGTATTAACAATCAAAGCATCGAGGAACAGGCAAAACAGTCCCTCGATGGCTCACTAAATTGACTCAATAAACACCGTCTTTATGCATCAACTAAGCACTAACCAAACGGGCTATTTCATCCCCTAACGCCTGCGTACTGGCATCGCCGCCCATATCACGAGTCAAATGTTGGCGCTGTTTAATCGCTGTTTCTACTGCGGACATAATCGAATCATGCATTTCAGGACATCCCAAATGCTGCATCATCATGGCGGCTGCCCAAATTGTACCAATCGGGTTGGCAATATTTTGCCCTGCGATATCAGGTGCTGACCCATGAACCGGCTCAAACATCGATGGGAATTGTTTTTCTGGGTTAATATTGGCTGAGGGTGCAATCGCAATAGTTCCTGTACAAGCAGGCCCTAAATCTGACAAAATATCGCCAAATAGATTTGACCCTACAATCACATCGTAGAACTCTGGCATTCTCACTAAGTTTGCAGCAAAGATATCAATATGAAATTGGTCAACTTTGATATCTGGGTATTGCTTCGCCATTTCGGCTACACGACTATCCCAATAAGGCATTGAATGAAATAGCCCATTGGATTTCGTCGCTGAACTTAAATGTTTTTTCTCACGTGACTGCGCCAAATCAAAAGCATATTTTAAGATACGGTCGGTACCTTTACGGGTAAAAACGCTTTGTTGCAGTACCATTTCTTCATCCGTACCTTCGTACTGAATACCGCCAATCGCAGAGTATTCCCCCTCAACGTTTTCGCGCACGACATAAAAATCAATATCTCCCGGTTTTTTATCTGCTAATGGGCATCTAATGCCATCAAATAAACGAACAGGACGCAAATTAACATACTGGTTAAAAGCACGACGGATAGGTAATAACAGCCCCCATAACGAAATATGATCAGGAACACCAGGGAACCCTACCGCACCGAGAAAAATCGCATCAAATTTTTTTAATTGTTCTAAACCATCTTCAGGCATCATACGCCCTGTACGGTGATAGGTTTCACACGACCAATCAAAATGGGTAAAGTTAAGTTTTACATTGTGTTTATTGGCTGCCGCTGCTAATACTTTTAATCCTTCAGGGATCACTTCGGTACCAATACCATCACCAGGAATAACCGCTATGTTAAATTGTGACATTGTGAAAACCTCTGATAAATGAATTATGTCTGTTTGTTCTCCAGTTTAGGGGTTGCTGTGATAAAGTATAGATATGAAGTGTAATCCTTAGGTTTACAAACTATGAACAAGCTTCCTTCGTTAGAGGATATCCGCGTTTTTGTCACGGTTGCCCGTTTGATGAGTTTCTCTCAAGCCGCATCACAGCTGTTGGTATCCCCAGCTTATGTTTCTAAACGCATTAAGTTGCTAGAAGAAAATTTAGGACAAACTTTATTTTTTAGAACGGCTCGCTCAATTAAGCTGACTCACGAAGGGCAAATTATTTTACGTAGCAGTGAAGTGATGCTAGCTGAATTGGAACAGATGCAACAACAACTCAACGCCTGTCGCGAAGAGATCCGCGGCAATCTACGTATCAGTTGTAGCACAGGGTTTGGCAGTACTTATATTAACCCGTTTATACTCACATTACGGGGGAGTCATCCTTTATTAGGCATTGATCTCACTTTGACCGATAAGTCTGTCGATATTATTAGTGAAAACATTGACGTTGATATCTGTATTGGCGGTACGATAGCTGAGCAATTTATTGCTAGGCGAATTGCACGGAACCAGCGTATTCTGTGCGCTTCTCCAACCTACTTAGCAACACACGGCTACCCAAAATACCCACAAGAACTGGAACAAAAGCACTTTTGTATTGCGATTAAAGAACGTAATCAAGCCCCCGCGGTATGGAAGCTTGAACACCAGCAAGAAAGTATGACGGTCACTCCCAATAGCAAATTAACCGTCAATAATGGTGAAGTCGCCAAGCAATGGTGCTTAAGTGGTGAAGGGATCCTATTGCGCTCCCAATGGAGTGTGCAGCCTGAGTTACAGTCAGGCCAATTAGTACGAGTGTTACCGCAATGGCATCAAACTGCAGATGTTTATGCTGTATATTCGAGAAGTCTCCGAACGAGTGCTAATCTTAGAGTCTTTATCGAAAATCTAGAGCAATACCTTGCTACTCACTTATCACATGGTTTTTAGTTAACTCCATAAGTTATAAGGTAAACATGAATTGATGACAGAAACAGAGACATTCAAAGAACGTTTGTTGAAATTGCTAAAACAGAAAAAAATGAGTCAATTAAAAGCCGCTGAAGCCCTTGGTGTTTCCCGAACGGCGGTTAACAAATGGACGAAAGGCGGCATGATTGATGAAGATAATCTTGAAAAGCTCGCCACGTTATTGGATGTCGACAAGATATGGTTGAAATACGGTGAGTATACCAATAACCAAGTCACTGTTAGCAATTCAGGCGTCATGCGCAACATCAACGAAGTCCATCTTCAAGAATCCGCAGATATCGTGACCTGGGAGTGGGACTTATTAACTGGGGAATTGAACTACTCGGACAACGTTGAAGCCGTTTATGGTATCAAAATCACCAGTAATGAAGATTTCTGGGCTTTAATGAGCCATGACTCCAAAGAAAAATTAGTTAATGGATATTCTAAAATTATTCGTGAAGGCGGTGCCCATGAAATGGATTTTAAAATTAACTGGGAAGGCGATTACCGTTGGATCACATCCCGAGCAACAGGAGTCAGAGGCCCTAATGGCAAAGTGACAAAGCTGGTTGGGATCAGTTTAGACAACACCGAACGTAAAAACACCGAACTACGCCTACGTAAAATCAAATGCTATTTTGATGTATTATTATCTCATTTCAATCACTTAGTCGTATTTACAGATAAAGCAGGCGAAATATTAGCCAGCAACTTACACAATCAATCGACTGAAATAGATTACCTTGAGCTACAACGTTTATTATATCAATTAGTGATCAACCATAAGTCATGGTTAGATGAAGTATTTCGTACAGGGCGTGGTCAAATCGTATTTCAAGACAAACAAATTACGGCTTATCAACACTTTAATGATGAAAAACAGCCTTTTTTAATGTTTGAATTAAAAGATATTTAAAACAGGTATTTTGCCCCACTTATGGCCTAAGCGGGGCAACTTTGATTATAAATCAAGGACTAATCGTTTAGATTTAGCTCGAGAAACGCACAACATCATCGTTTTCTGCTCAGCTTTTTCATCATCATCGAGGTAGTGGTCACGATGATCAGCTTCTCCCTCAAGTATTGCCGTTTCGCAAGTTCCACAAACCCCATTACGGCATAAACATTCCACGTTAATGCGCTTATCTGCTTCGATTACCTGCAAAATAGACTCATCTTTACCGACTTCTAAACTAAAGCCTGAGCGTTGGAAATAGACTTCAAATGAGTCCCCTTCGCTGGCAACTTCGCCAAAATTTTCAAAATGAACCTGTGATTCACCCAAGTGCTGATGACCCTTTTCAATCACCTCATTAATTAATGATTGAGGGCCACATACATACAGATGGCTATTACTTCCTTGTGCTTTAACTAACTGTTCGACAGACATTCGCTGCCCTTGGCTACCGTCATAAAGAAATAAACGCGAGCCAATACGCTGTTGTAAATGTTCAAGAAATGCCGCCGTTGTACTATCACGAAAACAGTAATGAAGTTCAAAATCCATTCCATTTTCTTCTAATTCATAGAGATAAGAGAGAAAAGGCGTGATCCCAATCCCACCGGCGATCAAAATATGCTTACATTGGTTATCCGGTGCTAACGAGAAAAAATTCTGTGCTGGGGACAAATACAAGCTATCCCCTGGCGATAGCTGCTCATGCATAAATGCAGAACCGCCTTTCGAGTTTTCATCACGCAAGACAGAAATACAATAACTGCCACACTGCTGCGGGTCGCTGATTAACGAATATGCACGTTGCAAACCAGCCTGCTCGCCCATATGAACGGTAATGTGACTGCCTGCGCTAAAAGGCATTAGCGCGCCCTCTTGTGCAACAAACTCGAACATTTTAATATTTGGGCTAATTTGCTCAATTCGACTGACATTGACTGCAATTTTTTGTTGGTTCATCACAGTGCCCCTCTCATCATTCAATATCTAAACACAGATACTTAGTACTTAAATAATCCTCAATACCATATCGAGAGCCTTCTTTTCCTAAACCTGATTGTTTCACTCCACCAAAGGGAGCAACTTCATTAGAAATTAAGCCTGTATTGATACCGACCATGCCACTTTGTAGTTTTTCAGCTACACGATATACACGACTCACATCACGAGAAAAGAAATAAGCCGCTAAGCCATAAATCGTATTATTGGCGCGAGTAATCACTTCATTTTCATCGCTAAAACGAATCAATGTTGCAATGGGACCAAAGATTTCCTCATGAACAATCTTCATTGAGTCATCAACATCAACAAGGACTTTTGGATTAAAGAAATTGCCATACTCCGCTACTTCATTACCTAAGGTTAATTGGCGTGCACCTTTCGCTAGTGCATCCTGTAATAGCTCATTCATACCATCAATAGCACGTGTCGTTATCATAGGCCCAATATCAATTCCCGCTTTAAGGCCATTACCGACTTGCAATTTGGCGACTTCTGCAACGAACTTGACCTGAAATTCATCGAAAATCGTATCTTGAATATAAAAACGGTTCACACAAACACAGGTTTGCCCACCATTGCGAAATTTGGCTTGAACCGCACTTTTTACCGCTTTATCGATATCAGCATCATCAAAAACAATAAAAGGCGCATTTCCTCCCAGTTCGAGTGATGTTTTCTTAATCGTCGATGCGCACTGCTCAGATAGAACTCGGCCAACTTGCGTTGAACCGGTGAACGAAAATTTACTGATAAGCTCATGTTTAGTTAGACGTTCGCCTAGAACACGAGAGTCCCCAGTAATGACGTTAAATATTCCAGCAGGAATGCCCGCTTCATCTGCTAACTGTGCTAAGGCAAGCGCCGTAAAAGGCGTTTCTGTTGCAGGCTTAATGATGATACTACAACCTGCGGCCAGTGCTGGAGCTGCTTTACGGGTGATCATCGCTGCGGGGAAATTCCACGGAGTAATCGCACTACACACACCGATCGGTTGTTTAATCGTTGAAATGCGGTTACTTCCCACTGTTTGCGGGATGGTTTCCCCATAAACACGTTTCCCCTCTTCCGCAAACCATTCAATAAAGGAAGCGGCATAGCGAATTTCACCTTTTGCCTCATTCAGTGGCTTACCTTGCTCGAGCGTCATTAAGCGCCCAAGATCATCAACATGGGCTTCAATCAGCTCAAACCAGCGGCGTAGAATGATAGAACGCGCTTTAGCAGTCAGCTTACTCCAACCTTCCATTGCAGAATGGGCATATTCAATCGCCTCATCCACTTGTGTTGCAGACAGGCTGGGGATCGTTCCCAGCACAGATTGGTCAAAAGGATTAGTCACAGGGATTTTTTTATCTGAATCAACCCATTGCCCATTGATGTAACATAACTGACGAAATAGTGCAGGGTGAGTTAAATGATGCATTTGTGACTTCTCCTTTTATTTTTATAATAAATAACGTGATTACTCAGTGTGCGCACCAGCGACGATTTTATGGAAATGGGCAACGCCGTGCTCGCTGATCCCGCTACGTTGCCTATCTGCCATAATGCGGCCTTGGCCACGATAACCCCGTGAGCGTAATCCTTTTTGTACGCTTTCTACCAAGCGCAGATCTTCTGGGCGGAATACGGTGCGATACCATTCCACTAAGTTTTTCTGATATTCAGTCAGTTCTTCATTGAGGAAATAAATATCATAGTGCTGCAAGGTTTCCCCTGCGTTCACTGGAAACTCATAAATTACCGTCATGAAATCCCCGCCTGGAGGCATATTGAACATGGTGCTTGGCCAAATCCAAAAACCAAAGAAACGTGGGTCTAAAACAGATTCATCAAACTGATAGGAGGATTCAGAGGGTTTTGCCTTGCCAATTTGAACAGTCCAATTATCCAATAATTGGTGTTCGTATACGTTGACATCCACGGAACTGGCGAAACTCACATGATTGGTTGGGCAGTGATAACATTCAATATAGTTATCAACGATAGTTTTCCAATTAGCAGGAGTATGGCTAACAAAACGCGCTGCCAATTTTAAATCGCTAATGACTCCACAAGCTTCTTGCATTTTTTCGGCTAAGCCAGGAAGTTGCTCTTCAATAGGCTGAGGCTCACCTACAGTCATATTTACATAGATAAACCCTGCATGTTCAATAACATGGAAGCTACTTAATGACATTGCATCGGCTTCAAAATTATTCACATTTTCACAATTAGTCGCATGTGCTAATTGGCCATCTAGCTTGAATGCCCACGCGTGGTAAGGGCAAGTAATCACATTTTTGACTTTGCCACTTTCACCGCTGATCAACTGGTGTCCACGGTGTGGACATACATTATAAAAACCACGTAATACATCATCACGACCACGAACAATCACAAGGCTTTCGCCAATGAGCTCACGAGTGATATAGGAATTTTTTTCTTTTACTTCACTAACATGAGCGACACAAACCCATGAATTAGCAAATATTTTTTCTTTTTCATACTCAAAAATATCATTAGACGTGTAATAACGCGCAGGGATTGTCCATGCGTTATCAATATCAAGGTGATCATTAATCGAAATGACTTTAGTTGCATTGCTCATAATTGCCCTCACTTATGTAAACTTATAGTTAACATCTTTTTTGAGAATGTTAATGCAGATCGCATTAATGATCAAATGAAATATTGATAATTTTTTAACCAAAAATATTTAAATCAACAATAACAAATAGTTAATACAATCACCCACAACTTATCTGTTAATGATTGGTTAATTTCTTGTTGACTGCACAATCTTTGCATGGCTATTCTTTGTAAACCAAAAGTAGCATCTAACAAAAAGTACCCTTAAAACACAACGAGTATTCCCTGCAAGCCAACTCTCATAAAAGAAAAATAAGTGAGCAACTGGAGAAGAGGTATGATGAATCACAAAAAATCCGTATTTTACGTGTCGCTAGCTTTTAGCCTAGCGTTAATCAGTTTTGGTGCATTTATTCCTGATAAGCTGGAAGCTTTTTCAAATTCCGCCTTAAGTTTTATCTATAACAATCTAGGTTGGTTTATTCTAGGTTCCGTTTTTATCTTTTTCAGCTTCTGTATGTTTCTTGGTTTTTCCAAATTTGGTCACATACGCCTTGGCGATGACAATGACAAACCGGAATACCGTACAGTCACTTGGATTGCGATGTTATTCAGTGCCTCAATTGGTATAAGTTTGATGTTCTGGGGGGTAGCAGAGCCTGTTTCCTATTATATCAGCCCGCCGATTGGCCAAGGTTCAACAGAACAGTCTGCTAAAGCAGCCATGCAATATGTCTATCTGCATTGGGGTGTTTCTGCATGGGCCTGTTATGCGCTTGTCGGTGTAGCTTTAGGCTATTTCCAATTTAGAAAAAAACTACCATCTTCACTCAGCTCTGTTTTCTATCCATTGATTGGGGATCGGATCTACGGCTCTGTCGGGAAATGGATCAATATATTGGTGATGTTATCCGTCGTCATTGGTATCGCCACATCATTAGGCTTTGGTACACTACAAGTTAACAGTGGTATGAATTACTTATGGGGATTGCCCATTAGTATTTATGTACAAATTGGTTTGATTGCTATTATTACTGTTGTTTATATTGCTTCGACGATTTCCGGGTTACAAGGGGCAATAAAACACCTATCAAACTTAAATATCATACTTGCTCTCGGATTAATGGCATTTATCTTTCTATCTGGCCCAACCCAAACTATCTTAAAAGTTTTATTCCAAGGTATTGGTGATTACGTCCAAAATTTTGTCAGTATGTCATTTCGTACTGAACCCTATAATGACGGTACTTGGATTGCTAACTGGACACTGTTTTACTTTGGTTGGTGGATAGCATGGGCACCGTTAGTTGGCAGCTTTGTGGCTCGTATTTCAAAAGGAAGAACAATCAAAGAATTTATGATTGGCGCAGTATTTATTCCTGTATTAAGTGCTTTTGCATGGTTTGCAGTTATGGGCGGTTCTGCCATCCATTTAATTCAAAACTTAGGGCAAACCGCACTAGCAGATGCTGTAAAAAACGATGTCACATCTGCACTGTTTAAGTTCTTAGATTATTTCCCTGCATCGACATTTATTAGTGTCTTAGCTATTGCCTTGGTACTGATTTTCTTTATCACATCAGCTAACTCGGCGGTATTTGTACTGGGAATGGTCAGTGAAAATGGGAACCCAAATCCGTCTCATGTCACTAAAACCATTTGGGGTGTCATTATTGCAGCAATCGCGATCGTACTAATTATGACCGGCGGATTATCTGGTTTGCAATCTGCACTGGTCGCCATGGCTGTACCGTTATCCATCATGATGCTAATTATGTGTTATTCCACATATAAAGGCCTCAATGAAGAAGTTAACGCACAAGCTGCAGCAAAAAAAGAGTTAAAAGATAATATCCAACTAATTAATAAACCTATTCTTCCTGAAATTGAAAAATAGTCGTCCATAAAAGCACAAAACCCCAATATGTTATGACACATATTGGGGTTTTAATTATATTAATAATAAATTATTCGTTACTTAAATTTATTCATCAGAAAATAGAGTCAAAGCAAGTACTAAAGCATCTTCTCGGCCTTTTTTAGCAGGGTAGTAATCTTTACGTACCGTCACTTGGTGAAAACCTAGCTTATCGTATAGATGCAAAGCAGATGCATTTGATTCCCTCACTTCTAGCCATAACGTGAGAATGCCTTTCTTTACAAGTTCTTCGATAAGCTGTTCTATCAACAAGCGGCCATACCCTTTCCCTTGGTAATCAGGGTGTATGGCAATATTAAACAAGGTCGCTTCATCAAGAACACACTGTGTTATTGCATAACCAATAATCTGATTATTAACGGATATTTTTATGTTATGGTACTTTTCCCCTTGGTTCCCATAAAAAACTCGCTCAGTCCATGGAAAATCATGGCTTAACTTCTCAATTAAGTAGGCGGTTGCGAGATCAGATTGCTTTAGTGTTGAAATTTTCATCATATTGATAAATTTGTTTCCATAGTGCCCGTTTAGCGCTATAGCTTGTACTTAGCTCAGACAAAACAGGTGAAGTAAACATGACTTTTGAACCTTCAGGCTGGATTTCATCACCTAATACCCAACATGGTGTTATTATTGGTGTTGGGATTAAACCTAATTGCTCTGAATTGACACAAACCACATCGTCCTGTGCAATATTCATGGAAAGAAAAATATCTTTTAGCAATTGGCTATTTAAATCAAGGTTCTCATCAGTAATAATAATAAGCTTAGTCGACGCTGGGATCCTTACACCACGTTCACCACGTAACACGGCAGGATTTCTCACCATCCATTGAGTGATCCCCATTTGTTCTAAAAGCCTGTCACGTCGTGTCATTTGATTTTCCAGTCGCAATTTTACAACCACATCTTATCAAAGGGGATTAATAGCGCCAACAGAGCAATGCTATTTCTCTTATCTTTGGTAAGATGGTCATCGGTTTTTTTATTATTTTAGGAGATTGACAGAATATGTCATTACTGACACCTGCCAGCGAAGTTATTCAACGCCATCTCGAACATTTTACAGATCGTCATGTCATTTTGGCTGGTGACATTCAGGATGAGCTCGCTGCAACCTTAGAAGCAGCTAGTGTTCGTGTCATCACCAACCAGTATCATCACTGGCAACGCTTACAACCGTTAATGGGCGATATGGCGTTATTCTCTGCCACAACACCCGCGGAATTTATCCAGCCTTGCGATACTCTCATTTATTTTTGGCAAAAAAACAAGCAAGAAGCCTGTTTCCAACTCGATGACCTCTGTACTCACCTCGCTGCGGGTAGCCAAATTTTTATCGTTGGTGAAAACCGTAGTGGTGTTAAAAGCGCCGAATCCATTATGGAAGGGATCGCTAGCTTACAAAAAATTGACTCAGCACGCCGCTGTGGCTTGTACTATGGTGAATTAGAACAACCGACAACCTTTGATATTGCTCGCTGGTGGCGTCATTATCAGATTGATAATGTTAGAATTAACGCACTACCAGGGGTATTTAGCCATAATGAGCTTGATATCGGTAGTGATCTACTGTTATCAACGCTAACTGATCCAATGAGCGGCGATCTGCTTGATCTCGCTTGTGGTAATGGGGTGATCGCCGCAGTTCTCGGCTCGCAAAATCCAGAGCTAAAACTCACCTTAAGTGATGTGAGTGCGTCTGCGCTAGATTCCGCTGCATCCACTCTTGAGGCAAACAAACTGGCTGGCGAAATCATCGCAAGTGATGCTTACTCAGATATTAACGATAAATTCGATTGGATTATTTCTAACCCTCCATTCCATGATGGCCTAAACACCAGTTATCGTGCGGTTGAAAATATGATTTACCAAGCCCCTAAATACCTGAAAAAAGGTGGCCATTTGCGGATCGTCGCGAATGCTTTCTTACCGTACCCTGATTTACTCGATAAAGCATTTGGTAGCCATGAAGTACTTGCCAAAACGGGAAAATTCAAAGTTTACCAAGCTGTTAAGCGTTAATTTATTCGCGAATGAATTAAACTAAAGCACAATTTTTCATACGACTTAATGGCGGGTGAACCCTCACCGGCCATTTTTTCATCAATCAAAAATACTACATAAAAAAATTATTGACGTTCGTCGAAATTAGCCTAAAATCCGCACCACATTATTGCTGGTTAAAAGCATTGATGAATCAAAGTTTAGTTAGGTATTGCGAGGGTGGCGGAATTGGTAGACGCGCTAGCTTCAGGTGTTAGTGTCCTATGGACGTGGGGGTTCAAGTCCCCCCTTTCGCACCACTAACTTTGGATAAATCACAATAATGTAGTATTGATGTGACAGTATTGCGAGGGTGGCGGAATTGGTAGACGCGCTAGCTTCAGGTGTTAGTGTCCTTCGGACGTGGGGGTTCAAGTCCCCCCTTTCGCACCACTGGTCAGTCATTTTTTTATAACGTCTTGCCCTTTTGACCTTCTCTGTAATGCTAACGCTGCCTTATCTGACTATTTACTATAAGACAATAGTAAATCATTTGAATAAACCGTTATATTGAATACCATTCAATTATCAATATCTTTCGATACCACTTTCTTCTGTTCTATTTAATTATTAATTAGATTATAGAGCTACCTTTGTAGTACAAAGGCCATCATAAAACATGCAAGTGAAATCACAGCTGGGATAATCAATAAACGACGAGAACCGCGATTAAATAACATCCCTGCAGTTGCTACCATCATGATAATCATAATGATTTTTAGATTATCTAAGCCCATATTATTGAGTACATAAGCAATGCTCAACAATATCACAGCAAAGACTCCCCAAAGGCCAGCGCCTATACGCTTTAAACCTGTGGTTTTTGATATGCTAGTTGGCATAGTGACCTCAACACTCTTAAATGATAATGATTATCAATCATATCTAGTTTTTAGTAAATTTCAATGCTTTTTTATTCCACCCCTATAAATTAACATTTATTTTACAAAATAAAAACTTACGAAAATAGATAAATAAAATGAATATCTTCGGGCTCTAATGCAAATAATTCAGGATCAGGTTGTGCAATTAAGGTGCAGCCTAGGTGTTGATAAAAATGCACTGTATTTTCTGAAGGCGTCGCAGAAATATATAAGCCCTTTGCCCCTTTTTGCATCGCCATTTCAGCGCATTGTTGGAATAACATCCCTGCTAAACCTTGGCCACGGTACGAGTGGCTCACATGCAGGAAAGATAATTGCAGTAAATTTTTTTGCTCACCGCGCCACACATTATCTAAACTTGCGGCAGCAATTAACTTGCCCTGCTCAAAAACCCCAAGAAATATCGCCCCTAGGTCGTAACTTTCCAACAAATGAGGGGTATAGGCTTCAGGTTCGCCTTCTGGCCAACCTTTCATATCAAACCGTTGTTTGGATAGCACCAATTCGCCATTTTGATACAGATAAAGGTTTTCAATTAATTCAGTGCGGTCGATAGACCAAACAGATGGGATTTCATCTCGTTGTAGTTCGCGAACTTCTCTCATTATGCCATTCTCATTATTTGTGCCTATGAAGAAGCACATTTATAGTTATCAGATGATTCAATTTCTCAAGATAACGGATAAAAAAAGAAGTGCAAATATTTAGTAAGTTTATTGAGGAACGGTTGAAAAATAAGGAGAAAATATACTAGAAAATAAAAAAATCCCCCGCAACATCCTATTGCGGAGAATTTTCACTACAGGGTTGGTTTATTGCTTCAATCCCATTGCATCGCGCATGGTAAAGAACAAATCAGTTTGGTCAGTTAGACCCATTACATTTGCCGCATGTGGGCCATAAGCCGCCACACGTAACTGAGCACCGGTGTGCTCTTGAGAATCATCTTCTTCAGAGTTACCGTAATTTACCACCATCACAGAGCCGTCTTTAGTAATCAACGCTTGCGTTAAGCCCGTTGATTTTGTTCCTTCTGGAATAATTTGGCTTGAATGTGAATGGTCAGCAGTCACGATAACTAATGTATCACCATGTTTTTTAGCGAAATCTAAGCCGACTTGTACAGCTTGGTCGAGAGCAACAGTTTCACCAATTTGGCCACATGGGTTTGCTTTATGGTCTTGCTTATCGATAGAGGCACTTTCAACCTGCAAGAAGAAACCATTTGGGTTGACTTCTAACAGCTCAATCGCTTTTTTCGTCATTTGAGCCAATGTTGGTGCATTAGGGTCTAACTTCGCATTCGGTTTACATTCCAATGGCGCATTGTTGATATTACCGTAGTGAACCGCTTTCGGGCCTTCCCATGCAACGGTCATGTTACCATCATGGAATAATCCCAGAACGGGTTTATCTTGATTTGCGACTTTGATGCTATCTAATGTTTTAGCATCACGCACAATATTGTACCCACGCTCAATAGCCTGTTGTTCCAGAGTTTTGCCTTTGTAGTCACCCGCCTTTGCTTCTTGTTTGAAGCTCTTAGCGCCACCACCAAGCGTGACATCAGGACGAGTTACCAACAGTTGTTCTGAAATTGAACCACGACCGCCATTTTCTAGCGCGTTAGCCGCACATTTTTCTGTTGTTTCCTCAGGGCCATAACATTTACGCGCACTCACATGCGAAAATTGCGCGGCAGGCGTTGCATCTTGAATCTCGGAAGTTGTGACGTTACCCGTCGCTTTACCATTACGTTTAGCTATCTCAATTAATGTTTCATGATCATTACCAAATACATCAATCCCTAATGCACCATTGTAGGTTTTCACACCGGAAGACCACGCGGTGGCAGACGCCGCAGAGTCAGTTACATAGTCGGGTTTTTGTGTTTTTTTATCTAACGCATAATGGGTATATTGGCCTGTGATTGGCAAGGCATCGATACCTTTAAAGAACCCTGAAGCGCCTTCTGCATAGTTACGAGCAACAGTAATCTCAGAGTCACCCATACCATCACCAATAAATAAAATCACATTTTTGGCTTGGCCATTGTGAAGTGCGGCTTTCATGATATCAGTTTGCTCTGTCGCTAAACGACGCGCACCACCAAATTTGGTGATATCACCTTGCGCTGCACGATTTTCTGACACCGCATCATTTTTATCAGCCGCGTAGGCAGGGACTGTACTCCCCAAAATTAAAGTACTTACCGTGACAGCTAAAAGGGATTTCATAAAATTACCAGTCATAACTGTTTCCTTGCCAATCAATAATGAAAAGAGAAGATGTATATTTCAAATAATGAAAGGCATGCTAAAGGAGCTAGATGACAGTTGAATGACGCTTTTATGGCGAAATGAAGACGTTAGTCATAAATGTAAAAAAGCAGCTAAATGTAAGCTGCTTTTTGTGAATGAGCGTTAGGGCTATTTACCATTGTGACGCAAGTTGGTTTGTTCCCTCATAAAGCGTTTCACACCAAGAAACATAGTCGTGCCCGCTAGGGAGTTCAATGGCATCAACTTGATAACCTTTATGTTTTAGAACATCGAATAACCGGTAGTGGTTTTGAATAATTCCCCCCCAACTACCACGTTGTTCAAAAAGGCCAGCCTCAAGGAAAAAACGGATCGGTTGTGTTGGCATCATTTCGATTTCACGAATCAACCATTCAGGGTCTTTATCCTTCGGAGCCCACCAATAAGATCCTGACATGCTAATGACATTACCGAAAATTTCAGGATGCTGTAACGCATTCCATGTCGCCCCAAGCCCTCCATAACTGGAACCCGCAATAATCGTATGGCTTGCAGGTGCTTGAATTCCCATTTCCGCGAGTTGGGGCATAAGTTCATCCGCCAGCAACTTAGGAAAGGCATCATTAGGAGGAAGCTCATCACCACGACGCGCTGAATTGATGCTATCCACAAATACAATATTCATAGCAGGAAAATTCCCCTGATTTATCCACTTATCAAAAAATTTCTCCATCTGATAGTCTTTCAGGTAAATTTGTCCATCTAATAACACCAATAGCGCCGGAGCTTCCATTGGTATATTAGGCTGATAAACCGTTATTTTTCTTTCGTTTTTTAATACCTGGCTCGTCAACGTAAATGTCTCTAAACGGCCTTTAATCTGCCTGTTTTCTACATCAGGGAAGTGACATTGGCGTATGTTCGGTACCAATGATAACAACGAAAAACGGTTATATTTATCTACGCGTTGCGAAGGAATAACATGAGAATTATAAGGATCAGACTGCGCTGTGACTAAAATCGCTTTACGTTGAGCAAAGCCGCCCTCAGGCACAGAAGGTATATCCGGTGCAATTTTATATTGTGATAACGTATCATTAGGAATGATAAAAGAACGATACCAAATATCCGTTCCCGCCAAGTGGGCCATTCTTTCGTGATTACCTGACGGCGCCCCTAGAATATAGGCATTTGCTTTCGCGCCACGCCAAAGAAATGTCACGCGTTTTTGTCGATTTGAAAACGCCTCAACCAGGGGGGTTCCTTGCGCGGCGACAGCTTGCCAAAATGCGCTTGTATCACCATTTTGATAATGTTCATCAAGCAAACTTTGTAGCATCGGGCTAATAGGTTCATTATCTTTTTTAATGGCTAAAGGCTGATACTGGCTGATGTCAAACTTTAATTGCCAAGGTTTACCCGGCTCACCATTCAACGCTAGATAATAAACCCCATTTTCTGATACTACATAATCTGCGCTATGGGGCTCTTGTACTGAACCATACTCTTGCAATGCACGCACTGGCTGCTTATTGGAATCCAATAACAGGACCTTGGAAAGACCTTCACCACGTTGTTTTATAAAATCTTGCTGTGATACTTCAAAAGATAAGCAACTATGACCTTCGCTATCATGCACCCCTTCAGCAAAGGAAAGCTCAGATAAACGTATGCAGTCAGAATGCGTTGCCATTGCAGCAGATGACAACAACATACAACCTAAAAGAGGCAAAGATTTCACATCAAATTCCAGCAAGTCAATTGATAATAATTATTACTATCAAAAAACTCTTTTAAACTCAATGGCTCACAGCACGTTTTTCCATCAGTTGGTTAATTAACTGCAGCGCACTCAATAAATAATAACGTTGTTTTTGTATTAATCTCAAATAACGACGAGTCGCTGGGATGCGGCTCACCATTTCTGATGCCGTATAAGGCTCTATTTCACAACGCCAACGGCCACTGCTAAACTCTATCTTGCAATGATTAAATTCCAGCTCTTCTAATGTTTGCCGAATAACGGGATATTCATTCAACCACTCGATAACTTTATGACCATCCATTTGTTTCGATACGAAATGGATATGTTTTTTCTTTATACTCCCACGGGTTTTTACTTCAATTGTTGCATTGATATCATTAGTACACTGGCCAGATACGGCAAAGCGGCTATATACGATAAAAGCGAGAAACAATTTTCTTGGTCGCTCAGTTACCTCAATGGTTAGCTCAGGCTGAGGCTGTACAAGGAGCACTCCGGGTGCTCCCCACTCACATGGATAAGGCGCCATGTCCTTTTCAACACGGTTAAGTGTCAATCCTGTTTGATATCCGGCAGGCAAACGTTGCTGAGTGAGCTTACCGATTCTTTCCCACAAAGATGGTTTAGGCGAGGTTACGTAATGGCTCAAGTTGGCCTCCTTCCATTTCTTCATCAGTAAAGGAATTCGATAAAACGGATTCAACATCTACAGGTTTAAATGGGTTAACTTTCTGTACGAAAACAGTCCAAATTAATGCATATCCTGCTGTTAAACCTAACATAATGGCAAAGGGAATATAGACATCCGACTCATTCATGCCAGGAGGAGTGATATACACAATAGCTAAAATAATTCCGACACTCGAAATAATTTGCGGTATAGGGAAAAAAGGCGAACGATAGGCACGATGTAAGTCAGGTCGACGAATGCGCAATAACACCACTGAAATCGTTACCAACAAGTAAGCCGTCCCCCAAGAACACACTGCCGCCAGTACCAATGGAATGATACGGTCAAGGTCACCTTGAATAGCAAAAGCGTGCAAACATGGGATCATCACAGCGACTAAAATACCGAATACCGGGGTTTTGAAACGCGGATGCAAATAAGCAAAAATACGTGGCAATGCCCCATCAAGCGCCATTCCATAAAGAATACGAGGAACCGCTGCCATTAACGTATTAATGGTTGCTCCACCAGCCAATAATAATGCGACACCTATCCAATACTTCCCAAACTCACCCATGACAATTTCGGCGAATGCAGGGATTGCCATCGGTGTTTCAAGTAAGCGTGTGCCTGTTTGTGGGTCAACGACCACATTTTCCACTTGGTTCGCTAGAGCTGCACCGAATAACACCATACAGAGTGCGACGCAGAATAAACCCGTGGTCATCGCGCGAGGGATCACCTTGGCAGAATTTTTAATTTCAGGCGCCATTGGAGTAACAAGTTCACAACCAACAAACATAAACATTGCCATCCCCACAAAACTAAGGATGAGCGTTGGATCCGTATTGAGTGGCTGACCAAACCAGCCGTCCATATCGACATGAAACGGCAACATCAAACCGCTCACACTAAAAATCACTAACGTAGACCACATGGCGAATGTCAGTACAACCTCGACCTTACCAAAGGCCTCAATACCAAATGCATTTAAAATCCCAAACGTGACAACTAATCCCACGCCGACCATCCAAGATGAATTACTGGTCTCTAGGACAGTATTGAGATGCTCAAAGTTAACGAGCGCCATAATTCCTGAAAGGATCGTTTCGGCAGTTCCTGCAAACACATGCACAATCAAATAAGCCGAAAGTGCGCCAGTTATCGCCCAAAAACGCCCCATTCCACACGATATATAGTCATATACCGACCCTGAAGTTGGTAGAATAGCCGCAGCCTCCGAAAATGTGGTTAGCTGAGCTTGCATCATAATGAAGCTGAATAACACCGCTAGGGCGAATGTATCACCACCAATACCGAATCCACTCGTAACGGTTAAAATAACGGGGCTAGCCATAATCAAGCCGGCAGAACTCGCCAATGTAGTCGGAAAGCCAACTTTCCCTTTTTCTAAATGTGTCGACAATTTTGAGGATAAATTCATTTTACATCCCTCTCACTCTCTACTCAGCCATAAATGTGAATTTTTTGTAAAAACAAAGTAACTACATATCCACTATAGAAATAAGCCTAAACAAGCTGCTATCGTCCTAAAGAACGATACCTAGAGAGAGGGGAAATAAAATACAACTCGCGAAAAGTACCCATATTTTGAAGGGCAAAAAAAATAATCAAAGTAATATCAATATATAGCAAATAAATTACTCATTAATATATTAATAAACAACTCCCTAAAGATACCAAAAAGCACCAAATCAATATTTATGGGGTTTTCATCAGTTTTAAATACTGTTATCAACTTCACGTTATTAATATGTTTATTTTATGTTAACCGCATTAAGAGGCATGATAATAATTCGATTAATACGCAAGGGAATATGATGACTTCACCATTATTCGAGCCTCATCAACAAACATTAATTGATTGCTGCCTAAATACCATTGCTCATATTATTCCGGTTTCCGCATTGGTGTATTACCTCGTGAATGATCATTGCCAGCCAGATAACTACGTTCTTCATGGGATCTCAGCAAAAATGCACGAAGAATATCTCACTTATTTTCACCAATTAGACCCTTTGCACCCTGACCATTTTCGCAGTGATGACTTACGCTTAGTGAGAATGGATTCTGAAATACGCCAGCAAAATCAGGCTTTTTTCCATGATTTTATGCAGCCAAATAACATGGCTGATATGGCAGAAATATTTATTCGCCGTAAAAATAAAATTATTGCGGGGATTTCGGTGCTGCGAGACAGCCCATTTAGCCAACAAGAAATCATGCGATTAAATACTATTTTACCTGTCGCTGAGCTGATGACATTTGATGTACTACCTGATTCCTTAGTGGCTTATACCCCCAAAGAACAAGAAATTATCCATTTAGTACGAGAAGGCGCGAGCAATAAGCGAATTGCATTATTACTGGGGGTTTCGCTATCAACAGTGAAGACTCACTTACGCAATATCTTCACTAAAGCGAATGTGACAAACCGAACCGAGCTTGTATCATCAGGGTTTATCATTCGCCAAGAAAAGCTCTAATTTGTTTAACGACCACCTACGGCATCTATTTTCATCGCTTTCTCGACAAGAAATCATTATCCACCTTCTTCATAACTCACGCTTTTACTTTTCCTGTATTTAAATACAAAAAAACCGGCACGATGGCCGGGAAATGTTGATTAATTAAATATAAATCGAACACTAATAACGCACCATGACAGATTTTAACTCTGTGTAATACTCAATAAAGGCACTACCAAATTCACGGCCAATACCCGATGATTTAACACCACCAAATGGGACTGCTGGGTCAAGGAAGGTATGCATATTCACCCATACGGTTCCCGCTTCAATGCGCGAAATCATACGCATCGCTTTACTGAGATCATTTGTCCATAAACTCGCAGCTAAACCAAATGGAGTGCTATTCATCATCTCAATAAGTTCTTCTTCATCATCGTAGCTTAAGAAAGTCCCTATTGGCCCAAATGTTTCCTCTTTCATCAATACATCATTTGGGCTATTAGCACGAATAATGGTTGGAGGCACAAAATACCCAGCACCTGCAATGGGCTGACCACCATAAATAATTTCACTGCCATCTTGGCGAGCTTTTTCAAACAGACCTAAGATTTTTTCATAATGCGCTTTATTTGCCAACGGCCCCATTTCGGTTGTTTCATCTAATGGAGAACCCACTTTCATCGCAGACAAACGCGTTTTTAGTTCTGCTAGTACTTCATCCATCAATTTAGAGGGAATATAGAACCGCTCAGCAGCCGCACAAATTTGTCCTTGATTTAGATATCCCGCTTCAATAATCCCATTAACAATTTTTTCAACCGGTAGGTCAGCTAAGAATGCAGCGCCGTTTTTCCCACCAAGTTCAAGTGTGACTCGGGTTAATTTACCTTCCATCGCTGAGCGCCCTACCGCCAGACCTGTTGGTACTGAACCCGTAAATGTCACTTTAGAACAAAGTGGATGATGAATCAGTGCAGGTCCAACTTCACGACCACCACCATTCACGATATTAATTACACCGTCAGGTACCCCTGCCTCTTTTGCTAATTCCACCACCCTTAGCATAGTTAGCGGGGTAAATTCACTTGGTTTCAACACAATCGTGCAACCGCATGTTAAAGCGGCAGCTAATTTCCAAATGGAAATCATGATCGAAAAATTCCAAGGAATGATACCGGCGACAACGCCAACGGGTTCACGCTGAGTAAATGCAGAATATTTCTCACCATTAAAAGAAGGCAATGAGACATTCAATGTCTCTCCACTGATTTTTGTCGCCCAACCGGCAAAATAACGCAAGAACTGGGCAGATGAGCCCACTTCAAGAAAACGAGATAATTGAATGGTTTTACCTGAACATAACGTCTCTAGCTGGGCTAATTCTTCAAGGTGTTTTTCAAGTAGGTCAGCAAGGCGGTTTAAGCAATTCCCTCTTTCCATTGGTGTGGTATTTGCCCAAACCCCTTTAAATGCGGTATGAGCCGCATCCATTGCGGCATCAACTTCTGCTAAAGTCCCTTCTTTTACTTTAGCAATAACCTGTTCAGTGGCAGGGTTAACAACATCAAAAAAAGTATCGCCCTTGCCAGAAACCGGTAACCCGTTGATAAAATGGCCGTGTTGACGCTTCAAGAACTCGCTGACTTCTGGTAATAGGGTTAACTCACTCATTGTTATCACTCCACTCAATAGAAACTAATTAGGCATTTACACAAGCTAGGTAATGTTTTACGAAGCGTGGTACATCAATTTCCCATAAAACTTCGGTACCTTTCGCAGCAAACCATGTATCACCTTTATGGTATTCAACCGTCACACCGGTTTTCACATCCGTTAACTTCACCGAACCTTCATGGACTGTCGCCATTTCATCAAATGGATACACCATTTTGAACTTACCTTTAGTGCAAGCAAAAATACCACAGGTTAGATTATCCGTTGGTTCACCGTGGATCATCGCAACACTCGCTTGAGGATCGCCTTCAACAACCACAGAACCTAAATTTGTCACGCTACCAATATTTAATAGTTCTGGCAGTGGTTTGTTTAACAGTAATGGACTAATCATAATTTTTTACCTTTAATCGATTTAAATAAACTAGTTAGGCGGATAACGAATTAACGGCGACCTTGCCAATAACCGGATGTTTGATGCATTATTTTTGCCAGTGAAACAATCACATTACGCATGCTATCTTTACCAATAATATTGGCGTGCGGGATAGAACTCATTAAGTCATAACGATGAGAACCTTCTACCATCCCTTCAGCCAGGACTTTGCACACAATCTGGCTAGGCGTAACACCAAAACCTGAATAGCCCTGCGCATAAAACACATTTTTATGTTGTGGTAATGAGCCAATTTGTGGAAATAAATTTGCACTACATGCCATTGGTCCACCCCAAGCTAATTCAATTTTGACATCTTTGAGATAGGGAAAGACTTTTAGCATTAGGTTACGATTCCATGCTTTAAGGTCAGATGGAATGTATTCAAGAAAATGCGTTGAACTGCCGAATAATAGGCGATTTTCATTCGTCACTCGGTAGTAATCAATAACTGGACGAATATCACTATAAGCTCCACGGATTGGGCTAATTTGCTCGATCAATTCATCAGGCAGCTCTTCCGTCATTAATTGATATGCATAAGTATTAATGGTCTTAGGGTAGATCGTCGGCTCAAGGCCATTTAAAAATGAATCACAAGCCCACAGCATTTTTTGTGCTTTGACCGTTCCCATCGCAGTTCTAACCTTGATGGTATTACCATACTCAACATTTAATACTTGGCTATTCTCAAATATTTTAGCGCCATATATTTCACTAACCGCTTTCGCTTCACCTAACAATAAGTTCAATGAATGTACATGCCCACCGCCCATGTGTTTGATACCACAGGTATAAGCATCAGAACCAATAATCTGTTTTAGTTCTGAGCCACTGTAAAACTCAATTTCTTCCTCAGGATCGACAGACTTGAAATCTTTTAGCCAACTACGCAAAGTCTTTTCTTGGCGCTTATTGCTTCCTAAGTATGCATAACCACGGCAAAAGTCTGCATCAATATCATATTTAGCGATGCGATCACGCATGATCCCTGCGCCCATATTACTGAGTTTAAAAATTGTTTCTAAACCCTCTGGCCCGACATATTTTTTAATTGCATCGATATCATGACCAATACCCGCCATCACTTGGCCGCCATTACGCCCTGAGCCACCGTAGCCAAGATGCCGTCCTTCCAAAATAGCGATATTGGTAATCCCTTTCTCACACAACTCAAGTGCGGTATGGATCCCAGAAAAGCCGCCACCAATAATCACGACGTCAACATCAAGATCTTCCTTTAATGTAGGAAAACGTAAGTCATATTTCTTAGTCGCAGCATAGTAAGTCAATGATTCTACTTGGTTATTCATTATGGATACCCTGTTTAGTATCTTTCGATAACCTGATTATCTTAACCTTACATTAACAATTACATATCCCTTTAGGGATATTCGAAACATAAAGTTAACAATTGTGATGCAAGTAGAATATTTAAATAATAATAAAATTTATAAAATCAAAAAATATAAGATTATAAACAATTAGTTATATAACCATTACCATATTAATAATGATGATTATTAATTGAATTTTAGTTTATTAAGATCATCTAGACAAAAACAAAAAAATAACGCAGCAATAAAAAAGATAATAGCCATAAAACACTTTTAAATCATTAGGTTAAAATAAATATAAAAACACATTATACTTAGCTTAACCTATTCATTAATAAGTTAAATAATTCAACCTGTGAATTAATACTTAATTTTTGATAGATATTCTTACGGTGATTTTTCACTGTCCCTAAACTAATGAAAAGTGCCTGTGCAATTTGTGGTGAACCTTTGCCCGCTAAGATTAATTCGACAACTTCACACTCTCTCGGTGTTAACCCAAATCGTGTTTGCATGTCTGTATTTTGGTAGTGATTCGACACCGAAGAAGGAGAAACATCTTTATGAAGTTTGACCATGCTACGAATGATATCGAAGGCATCTTTAAGTGGCGCTTGCGTATATTTTTCCGAGAAAAAAGGCCTATCTTCATTACCAAAAAAAATACCTAACTGCCTATTAGTTGAAATATCTAACAGCAACCCTGCCTCATCGCACCACCCTGTTTTACGATAAAAATTGAGATAATAGTCCGTATGATAAAATCCTTTAGGTGCGAGTTCTTTTAGTGTTAATACTTTAGAAGCCCCGCCTTTTTGGATTTCTTGGTAGAATGGGTCCATTAAATAAGCACCTCGTTGATAGATTCTGTTAATACTATCGCTATTACGGCGCTCTACTTTGGAAAGAAATCGAGGTGGAGCTCCTTTTTCAAAGGAGTAAACAATCGCATTATCGAATGCAATAAGTGAAGACAACCATGATAATAAATTAGGATAAAACTGATTAGTTGCAACAGAATCAATAACATCAGGTAATCTTTCTAGATAGTTCTCCATTCTGCCTCCTCAATCATTAAGTCGTTAATAAAACCATCTGGGCGGTTTCATTTATATTGCTTAAAACTACATAAAGAACACATTATCTTTATAAACTCAACACGATTGTTATTAATAT
This sequence comes from Providencia sp. PROV150, assembly GCF_028481025.1. Taxonomy (NCBI): domain Bacteria; kingdom Pseudomonadati; phylum Pseudomonadota; class Gammaproteobacteria; order Enterobacterales; family Morganellaceae; genus Providencia; species Providencia sp. PROV150. The sequence goes on from NZ_JAMPPJ010000029.1 coordinate 106,684, forward strand.
GTTAATCACATCACTCTCCATTAGTAACCCTAATGAATAATTTCATTACATTAGTATTCATAAAAATAGAACTTACATCACATAAAAATAAATATATCCATATATTATGTCAATTAAACGTAAATAACCTAATAAATGGAGAAATAATGTCTAACAATAAAATTATTATCGATTGTGACCCCGGCCACGATGATGCAATGGCAATTTTCTTAGCATTAGGCAATTCAAATATAGAGTTACTTGCGGTAACTACAGTCGTCGGAAACCAAACATTAGATAAAGTTACTCATAACGCACGCGCAATTATGGAATTCGTTAGTGCAAATGATATCCCTATCGCCGCAGGTTGCTCTAGGCCACTAGTGAGAACAATACAGACTGCGCCAGAAGTTCATGGTACAACAGGCCTTGACGGTACTCATCTCCCCGACCCCAAGCTCCCTATTGATCAGCGCCATGCTGTTGACCTAATTATTGATACACTCAAATCACATCCGCCTAAAACAATTACTCTCGTTCCTATTGGGGGGCTAACAAATATTGCTTTGGCAGTGAGAAAAGCACCTGAAATTGTAGAATTAGTAAAAGAAGTTGTTTTAATGGGAGGAGGCTACCATACAGGCAATCGAACTGCAGTCGCTGAATTCAATATCCTTATAGACCCTGAGGCTGCTCATATTGTGTTTAATGAAACTTGGCCTATCACTATGATTGGGTTAGATCTTACACATCAAGCAAGGCCAGACGACCAAATAATGGAAACAATTGCAGCGTTAAACACACCTGTAAGTGATTTTGTTGTTGAATCCCTAAATTACTACACTGCAGGTTACCGCAGACGTAATGGCTATACTAACCATGCCCCTGTCCACGACCTATGTGCTGTTGCTTATGTTATCGACCCATCCATAATGGAAACGATTAAAGCTCCGATTGATATCGAACTGCAAGGTGCTTTAACAACGGGTATGACGGTGACTGACTTTCGCCACCCCGCTAAAGCAGATTGCCACACACAAGTCGCTACAAAGTTAGATAACCCAAAGTTATGGGATATGTTTATTGCTTCTCTAAAGCAATTAGCAAAATAGAAACAAAAAAGGTAGCCTATAAAAATAGCTACCTTTTCAGTAAATTATGATTTGATAATTTCTTTTAGTTTTGTGTAACGTCTAATTAATCGCCATTTTAATTTTACTGTAGTTGCATGCGCCCACACAATTTGCCAATAACCCTTATCAAAAAATAGTTGTACCATTTCCTTCTGTACATCTGGTGATTTGATAGCTAATAGCGCTTGAATCACCCCTAAGCCTTCCTTTCCTACCTGCCATAAACAAGCAGGGGCTTGCTTAACTTGTTCAGGATAACGCTGGTAAATATTTAACAGCATATCAATAATCTTCAAATAGGTTTTTATCTTACGGACTGAGCGCTCATCACCACTCAATGAGTGTGAAACAGATTGGTTATGGATTAAATATCGATAGTATTGTTCATTAATAAATTGCACGCGCTTTGCTACGAGCAACACTTCTGTTGTCCAAGGAATGTCTTGGTGATGTAATTTGGGCTCAAAGAAAAATTTGTGTTGGCGCAACATGTCTAAACGATATAAATTCAGCCAAGTTACATGCAAAAACTTGCGTGAACTTAAGCCAATTTCAAGCCACTCAGGGCCTGAAATCACCCCAGTTGACGGGACTTTATTCGGTGGGAAAATTGCCTTTGGAGCATCGCCATTAGTATAAACATAAGTCCCATTACAAGTTGCAACATCGAGGTCATTTGATAATGCGATTTCTAATAAACGCCCATACATTTGTGGGCTAATTTCATCATCAATATCAGGAAATGTAATGTATTTTCCCGTAGCCTCAGCCATCCCCGTATTACGAGCAACTGAGACACCTTGGTTTTCTTGATAAAGCACTTTCAAATGTACAAATTTATCTGCATAAGACTTAATGATATCTTCACTTTTATCTTTAGAGCCGTCATTTACAACGATCAGCTCCCAATTTTCTAACTTTTGCGCAATTAAGCTATCAAAAAACTGAGGTAAAAATTTTTCACCATTATATACAGCAACGACAATACTCAAAACTGGCTGAGAAGACATGTATTAACCCTATACCTATCTATTAAAATTTATTTATAAACTAAATAATTAAACCGAATATAAAGTAAAATAGCAGATAGCAATATGTTACTTTACTAAAATTAATAAGTTAGAAAAGAAAAAACCATATTGGTTCCACTGTCATAAAAATTTAATAATTCAAAATTCAGACTTATCAGTTGCAGTGGAATTATCTTATTTGTACATATGGTTTATGTTGTAGTGAACTAATTATCCATTAACTGACCTAATAAACATTAATGACACCTTAAAAAATATTGAGGATACCCTTGTGGCTGGAAGTAGCTTACTCACATTACTTGATGATATTGCCGCTGTACTAGACGATGTTTCCGTCATGACGAAAATGGCTGCCAAAAAAACCTCTGGGGTTTTAGGTGATGACCTCGCGCTAAACGCCCAGCAAGTCACAGGTGTTCGTGCAGATAGAGAGATTCCTGTTGTTTGGTCCGTTGCTAAAGGGTCATTTATTAATAAATTAATACTTGTTCCTTTAGCGTTATTAATCAGTGCCTTTCTTCCTTGGGCTATCACACCACTACTTATGATTGGTGGAGCCTACCTTTGTTTTGAAGGCGCAGAAAAAATAACTCATAAGCTCTTGCATTCTAACGTAAAAGATACTGTTTCCCAAAATCAATTACAGTTATCAGAAGAACAACTTAAGGAATTTGAAAGTAAAAAAATTAAAGGGGCTATTCGTACTGATTTTGTTTTATCAGCCGAAATTATTGCCATCACACTAGGTATTGTTTCCTCTACCACTTTTATCAACCAAGTGGCCGTACTCTCTATCATTGCTATCGTAATGACTATCGGTGTATATGGCTTAGTTGCAGGGATTGTCAAATTAGATGACTTAGGCTTTTATTTACAGAAGAAAACCTCTTCTTTATTAAAAAAATGTGGTAATTCATTAATTTATGCCACTCCTTATCTGATGAAAACATTATCTGTTGTAGGGACTGCCGCGATGTTTATGGTCGGTGGTGGTATTCTAACCCACGGTATCAGCTATATTTCAGAATGGATCACCGAAATATCCTTTACAGCAACCTTAACGCCTATCATTGGCAGTACTATGCAGTTTATCTTACCAACTATAATTAATTTATTTTTTGGGCTAGTAACAGGTCTAATCCTTGTTGCGATAATCTCACTATTCAAAAAATTAAAAAAAGCTTAAAACAAAAAGGTAGCTCTATCAATTAGGGCTGCCTCTCTTTCTATCATTGATATGATTATCAAAGACACTTTCGATGTATATTATTTTACATATTGATTTACTTCAATATTTAAACTGATCTAAATCAAAAGAAACTCATCTTTAATTTACGCTATAATACGTAAACCTATTTCCAGTCAAACCAAATTTAATCTTATATATCAATAAATAAAAGCATAAAACTTAAAGAAAAATTTTATTTTTTATTATCTATATCGTTATAGATCCAGAAAATTACTACCAAAGTAGTATATTTAATATTCGACCCTTTATGAACAATACGAGAAATATGCATTTTAAGTTCGCTAGCGCTACTCTTTAAGGAAGTGACACATGCCCACACTGTATCGTCGATTTTCAATTATTAACCAAGTGATCGGCCTTATGCTACTTATTGCGATCTTAGGAATTATTGGGATGACGATTTCCAATCGAATGATTTTAAGTGTGCAGGGTAACGCTCATGCAATAAATAAATCTGGTTCACTACGAATGCAGAGCTACAGATTGCTTTCTCTAGTCCCTTTAAATACCCAGAATCAGCGTTATCTCGATGCATTAGAATCTGACCTCATCAGCCCAGAGCTGACTCAAGTTGTAAAGATCGAAAATTTAACGCCTCAATTTGATGAACTCTACAATTATTGGTTACATATCTTAAAGCCCTCATTAATGGAAGCAAATGCACCTAACGATGCAAGATACGAAGTTATATCATTTGTAAGTAAACTAGATGAATTAGTTCATAACATTGATGAGAAAACGGAAAGAAAGATTGCTTATGTTGCCATGACACAACTGATTTTTATCAGTTTAGTATTCTTATTACTGATGGGAACTATCTGGCACCTGAGAAGAAAAATTTATTACCCATGGGTTAAATTATTATCAATGGTCAATGCAATTGGACGAAAAGATTTTAGCCAACGCTACCCTAAAAATAATAGGCAAGATGAATTAAATGCGCTAGGAGAAACTCTGAACCAGATGTCAGATGAATTAGCGCTAAGTTATCATCAGCTTGAAGAAAGAGTCGCAGAAAAAACTGCAGACTTAATCACAAAAAATAAGGTGTTATCTTATTTATATCAATCAAACCAAATCCTTCATTCCTCGGATCCCCTCTACTTGCGATTACAAAAAGTTCTTATTGAACTAGAAAACATTACCATACTCAAAAATCTGAGTTTACGGTTGTATGAAGAAAGCAATGAAGCATATTTTCATGAAATATGCTGCCATTCAACCGGATTATCTGAAGCAAATACAAAGCAACTAAAACAACAAGTCACAACCGAGAAACCTCTTAGCTTGCAATGGGATTTATCAGACAATATGCATCGTTATGGCATTATTATTGGTGAGATTGAAGATAATCAAATACTTTCAGATGAACAAAACAATCTCGTTTCTGTTTTAGCAAAACAAATTTCTGGCATGTTAGCAATGGAACACCAAATAGAACAACAGCAACAGTTGCTTATCATGGATGAACGTTCTGCTATTGCCAGAGAACTTCATGACTCTATCGCCCAGTCTCTATCTTGCTTGAAGATGCAAATTAGTTACCTGCAATTACAACCTGATCCATTACCAGAAAAGCCACAACAGTTGTTAACGGAAATGCGTAGCGAGATTAATACCGCATATAGTCAATTGAGAGAGCTATTAACCACATTTAGGCTTAAACTAACGGAACCAGGTCTGCTTCCCTCATTAGAAAGTACCATTAATGAATTTAGCGAACGTATGGGGTATAAAATAGACTTAAATTACGACCTACCCGCAAAAAGTATTTCACCGCATCAATCTATTCATATTATACAAATAGTCCGAGAAGCATTAACCAATATTTTAAAACATGCTAATGCAAAATGGGCTGAGGTTTCATTAAACCAGTATGATGGTATTGTGACTATTACAATTACTGACGATGGTACAGGGATCACGTCAAATACTGATAAACTTAATCATTATGGGCTTATTATTATGAGAGAAAGAGCATTAAGCCTTAATGGCAACTGTTGTATTACACCTAGGCCTCAAGGTGGAACAGAGGTAAAAGTTACCTTCCCTTTATCTGACGCTTAACATACCGGAAAAATCATCTATGGAAAATACAAATATAGTGAACGAAAAATCAACCATTCTACTTATTGATGATCATCCGATGCTAAGAAATGGAGTCAAACAATTGATTAGTTTGGAACCTTCATTACAAGTTATCGGTGAGGCGGGAGATGGTAAAACAGGTATCCAAATCGCTGAAGAGCAAGATCCTGACCTTATCTTACTGGATCTCAACATGCCAGGTATGAATGGTTTTGAAACTCTCGATGAACTCAGGAAGCGAGAGTTGTCAGGTAGAATTATTCTTTTTACCGTTTCTAACTATAGTGATGATTTAGTCAATGCACTAAAAAGAGGTGCCGATGGTTATTTACTAAAAGATATGGAGCCTGAAGAGCTTATCGTAGCCCTTAAAGAAGCAGCAAGCGGTAAGTTAGTTGTCAGCCCAACATTAGCATCTGTACTTGCTGAATCACTAAGAGATAACACCACACAGGATGACAATAATATTGCTTCATTGACACCAAGAGAAGCCGATATTTTAGAACTGATCTCTCAGGGTTTATCAAATAAAATGATAGCTCGTAAACTAGATATTGCAGAAAGCACAGTAAAAGTACATGTTAAACATTTACTTAAAAAACTCAATTTAAAATCAAGGGTCGAAGCTGCAGTTTGGGTTTTACAACAAAAATAATTTTATACTCGCAGCTATATAACCTTATGATAGCTGCGAGTAAAAAATAATTATATTCATTAGTAAATAGCTCTAATATGCAAACTTATATTTTTAATTATACTAAACTACTGAAATCATTTTTATGAAGGAAAATAATATAAATGGAAGATGAATTAATTTTAGTAAATGAACATGATGAACCTATTGGTGTTATGCCTAAATTATTGGCGCATCAACTCGGTCATCTTCACCGAGCATTTTCAGTATTTATTTTTAATGAGCAAAACGAGCTACTGATTCAACAGAGAGCTCTTCATAAATATCATTCAGCTGGGCAATGGGCAAATTCTTGCTGTAGCCATCCTAAACCTAATGAAGATACTCAGAAAGCCGCTGAACGTAGACTTCAAGAGGAGCTAGGCTTTGCCACTCCATTAACGCATATAGGTTCCTTAATTTATAAAGCTGATGTTCAGGGAGGATTAATTGAACATGAGTATGACCATATCTTTATTGGACATTATAACAAGAATATCCAACCAAATAGAGAAGAAGTCTCATCTATAAGGTGGGTAAATCTTACTCAATTAAAACAAGAGATCCTTCTTAATCCTGAAATTTTCACACCGTGGTTTAAAAAAATATTAGAAGAATTTCCTTTATCAGATTTCAAATAAATGTATTTTATCACATTTTATTTATAACTTAATTTTCTCACCTTGCATTTTAATTATAAAAATATTTATCTAAACCTAGAAATATTATAAAAAACACATTACAGACGAAGAATAATTTAATTAATCATTCTTAAATCATTAATTAATAATAGTTCTAGTTTAATTTCAGGGTAGAAGCATAATGAATTTTTAATATTAAACATTAAATGTTTAATGTTCAATGTTTAATGTTTAATGTTTAATGTTTAATGTTTAATGTTTAATGTTTAATGTTTAATGTTTAATGTTTAATGTTTAATGTTTAATGTTTAATGTTTAATGTTTAATGTTCAATGTTCAATGTTCAATGTTCAATGTTTCACTATCCTCAATAAAAAATATTACCCCTCCATTTAATTCATAAAATACATTCTATTTATCAGTAAACTTTCATTATATCACCCTATTTCTATAATAAGTAATCATATAAAATTCACTACAACCTTGATCTCTATATTTTTGATTCTTTTACCAGATATATCTAAATTACCAAATATATTTTTAATTACCATAACAAGTGAGTTGTTACTCACTACTTTATATCTACTAAAAACATTCCCCATCTCTATACATTAGCAATAAATTACCTATTCTATGGTATACAATGCTATGTATTTAAACGTCCAACTCCCCGTCACTAGTGAGCTGTTACTCACTACTTTATATCTACTAAAAACATTCCCCATCTCTATACATTAGCAATAAATTACCTATTCTATGGTATACAATGCTATGTATTTAAACGTCCAGCTCCCATCACTAGTGAGCCGTTACTCACTACTTTATATCTTCTAAAAACATTCCCTATCTCTATACATTAGCAATAAATTACCTATTCTATGGTATACAATGAATGCTATGTATTTAAACGTCCAACTCCCCATCACTAGTGAGCTATTACTCACTACTTTGTATTCACAATATCCATTCAGCGCACCAATACAACCGCTCCCCCTCCATTACTTCTCCTAACCCCTGTTATCCCACCCTCACCAACAGCCATCGTCTCCTTCAACAAGTGAGTTGTTACTGACTTCTTTGATTCAAGGGATGTCATTCATCACCGTATCACCATG
>NZ_JAMPPJ010000030.1:0-111150 GCF_028481025.1 Providencia sp. PROV150
GAATATCACGAGAGTACTGTGGATTGGATGTTTGCCCATCACGGTGATGAATGACATCGCTTGAGCCAAAGTAGTCAGTAACAACTCACTTGTTGAAGGAGACGATGGCTGTTGGTGAGGGTGGGATAACAGGGGTTAGGAGAAGTAATGGAGGGGGAGCGGTTGTATTGGTGCGCTGAATGGATATTGTGAATGCAAAGTAGTGAGTAACAGCTCACAGATTATTTAGGGGAGCGGAATTTTAATAAAATCAAATAAATATTGTGGATTGGATGTTTGCCCATCACGGTGATGAATGATACCGCTTAGGTGGGGTGCCTAACATACTTATCATTTCAAAGGGAAAAGTAAAAGAAGGTATGGAGCATTACTCCTTAATAGATAGCGCTAATGAAAAACTTAAAGACCCTAGGGTTAAGATGGCAGTTACATTAAATTTGATAAGCTATAACACCTCAAATTTGATATACTACCCACAGTAACTAATCAAAAAGTGTAAGATTTTCATTATTTTTCTGTGATATAGGGACTTCAAATTTGGCGAAAAGAACCTATTCTGTTCGGTATATTGCAGGTGAGCCCGCTAAACGTATTCAGCCCATGCCTGTACATATGTTAGGAGAATCACTTCCAATAGGTTTACCGCTATTTGCTGCGGGTGAAACTCTTGATGTGGTTATATGGAACATTTATAAGCAGCAGCGTCCAAATTGGAAATATACACTTAATGAGTTAGTGAAAGATAGAAAACTTATTTTGTTGCAAGAAGCTCAAATGTCACCTGAGCTAATATCTTTTGCTGCATCACACAAATTAATTGCTGACCAAGTACCTGCATTACCTTTTTCTCCTCATCCCGCTGGTGTGATGACGCTTGCAGCTTCACACCCAATATATTGCTGTCCTTTAAGAGAAAAAGAACCACTTTTACGGTTAGCTAAATCTGCGTTGATTACGGTATATCCCCTACCAAATGGAAAACATTTGATGGTAGCGAATGTTCATGCAATTAATTTCAGTTTTGGAGTAGATGTTTATACTCGGCAACTAAGTAAATTAGGTGTTCATATTGCTAAACATGTAGGGCCAGTAATCCTAGCAGGTGATTTTAATGCATGGAGTAGACAGCGTGTGAATGCGTTGAAACGATTTATTCGCAGTGTAGGCTTGAAAGAAATTGTATTTAGTGATGATTACCGTACTAAGGCTTTTGGTCGTCCTTTGGATTACGTGTTTTATCGTGGATTGAACGTTAAAGATAGCACTGTACTACCGACAGATGCTTCTGATCATAACCCTATTATGACCAAATTTACGCTTTCTAAGTAATTAAGATTATCTCCCTTATTTTCCCTCGTATTTAATTGTAGATTCGATGAACTACTTTTATGGGGAATATCAGATTGAAATCATCGTTTTTATACATTCTTTTCTTTTTTGCACAAATAGCTAATGGGTCTAGCTTATTGTTGGCAAAACATGCTGAACAGTTGCCTCGTTTAGTTATTTATGACTCATCTTATCGACAAATTTCTTATCCAAATGGTGATGTGCCCGAACAATATGGTGTCTGTTCTGATGTAGTTATACGAAGCTACCGAAAAATTGGTATTGATTTACAAAAATTAGTACATGAAGACATGAAAGCAAACTTTAGTCAATATCCCAGCCAACGTATATGGGGATTACGTAAGCCAGATACAAATATTGATCATCGTCGTGTACCTAATTTAGAGGCTTTTTTCTCGCGAAAAGGGAAAAAAAAGCCTATATCAAAGAATGCCAGTGATTATATTCCCGGCGATATTGTCTCTTGGCGTTTAGATAATGGTCGGCCACATATCGGTGTTGTAACTTCGATAAAGTCACCAAGTACACAAAGTTATTTAGTTATGCACAATATTGGATATGGCCAAGTTGCTGAAGATGTTTTATTTCGTTGGGATATTGTTGGACATTATTCTTATTAAGTGAAATGGTTTTTATATAATATAATTTCCTAGATTATAATTTTAAAAATTAACTTACTCAAGAGGTTTTATATATGTAAGTGATTAGTTTTAATTGTTGTTTTTAAAATTATATTCTAATTATTGTATTAGCATTAATTCACTATGAACTATATTTATAACAGGTAGGTGGTATGTCGTATAGAATTTAATTATATATAAATGGTGGTTAATGTTATGAAAAATATAGTTATTGTTGGCGGTGGAACGGGTGGGACGATGCTAGCAAATACACTTGCTAGAAAATTGAGTAGAGAAATTTTTTCGAAGAAAATAAAAATAACATTAATTACTGATAATCCAATCCATTATTATAAACCTGCATTTATGTATGTTGCTTTTAATTTATTTTTTAAGGATGAACTGAGTCGCCCTGAAAGAGAATTGCTAAGACCTGAAATAGAGTTAGCCATTGATAAAATAGAGCATTTTGATTTTAAAAATAAAGCGCTAAACTCTAAGCATGGAAAAAAATATAACTATGATTTTCTTGTGATTGCAACAGGTTGCGTACCTAAACCTGAGCGAATTGAAGGTTTAAAAGATATCGGTAACCACTTTTATGCATATGAAGCATCGAGAAAGCTAGCAGATCAACTTGCTAAGATTGAAAAAGGTCGAATTTTTATTACGGTATCATTCCCTGAAACGCCAAATGTACCCCATCAGTGTGGCATCGCGCCGATGGAAACAACATTAATGATTGATGAATTTTTACGTAAACGTCGAGTTAGGGATAGTATTGAAATCGTTTATACCTATCCAACAGTTTCACAATTATTGCGTAACTGTTTATTCATGCAACAACCTGTTTGTGAAGTTATTCCTGAAGTATTTACTGCTAAAAATATTAAAGCTCAGAGAGGGTTTACTTTAGATAAAGTTGATCCAGATAAAAAAATAGCTTATTCGAAAGAAGGTGATGAGCAAAATTTCGACTTATTGATTAGCACTCCGCCAATTACCGCGGTTGAGGCAGTTATTAATACCGGATTAAGTGAGCATAATAATGGTGAAGGTTGGTTACCTACCGACCATGAAACTATGCAAGTTTATGGTGTTGATGGCGTTTATGTTATAGGTGATACGGTTGATTTACCGATCAGTAAAGCAGGTGGAAGCTGTCATAATCAGGCCGCAATTATAGCTGATAATATTTGCGGAGAATTAATTTATGGTTATCCCGCAGCTATCTATGATGGGCGAGTTCAAGCTGTTGCCCAAATGGGATTAACTGCAGGGATGCCTTTACAATACGATTATAAACACGATGTTATTCCTACGCCTCCGACTAAATTAGGGGGATTACTAAGAAATGGCTTTAATAGAGGTATTTATTGGGCTGCTATTCGTGGCTTAGTTTAAGGAGGAAATCAAAATGTCTAATAATGAAAATCAAAGTAAACTAATTGAACTTCTTAATTCTGAGTCGGGTGATCATTTCGCAGACAAATTAGCACCGCTATTACAATTGAATCGTTTAGATAATATTGTTGATTTACTTTCTCTAATTTCTGACCTTATTGACATTACTGATAATAGCACGGTAGAAAAACTGGCAAACTCATTTGAGGATACTCTAGCGCCAGTCTGGGAATTCGGCACTGCATATAATATGGCTAAAATGGAGGAAATATATAATAGTAAAAATCCAAATTTTCGTTCGGTGTATGCTTTATTAAAAGATCCAAATACATTACGTGGAATTAGTACCGTTTTACGAACCTTGCAAATAATGGGTTCTCGATTGTCTTCCCCCCAAGAGGGATAATATTTCGGAGGTGGTATGATATTAGATAGACTGTATTCTTTTGATACGCGTGTGATACATAATTACTATGATGCAGCCGAAAATTTAGGATCACTAGCTTCTCCTATTTATCAAACGTCAACTTACGTATTTGATAGTGTTGAAGAAGGTGCCGCTTGTTTTAGCGGTGAATCGGATGGGTATATTTATACACGAATAAATAACCCAACATTAAGTTTGTTGGAAAAGCGGCTTGCTGATTTAGAAGAGGGGGATGCCGCAATTGTATTTTCTTCAGGGATGGGGGCAATAACATCGACTCTTTGGACCTTACTAAGCCCAGGAGATGAGCTGTTAGTTGATATGACGGTTTATGGCTGTACATATGCATTCTTTCATCATGGGTTAGCTCGATTTGGTGTCAAAGTTCGTCACATTGATATGAGTGACCCAAATAATGTGGCACAGGAACTCACTGAAAAAACAAAGATGATATTTTTCGAATCACCTGCAAACCCAAATATGCGCTTAGTTGATATTAATGCTGTGAGTAATATCGTTCATCAATATAACCTTGCAAATAACCAAGAAATATTGGTGACAGTAGATAATACCTATTGTACTCCTTACATTCAAAAACCACTTGAGCTTGGAGCGGATATCGTTGTTCATTCATTAACGAAATATATGAATGGGCATGGTGATGTGATGGCTGGCGCTGTTATAACAACTGAGGAATTAGCGAAGCAAATCAGATTGGTTGGGCTGAAGGATATGACTGGAGCATGTTTATCCCCTCATGATGCAAACCTGATATTGCGAGGAATGAAAACACTGCCAATCAGAATGGAAAGAGTGGTTGAGAATGCACAGAAAGTTGCGGAATATTTGGCCTCACTATCTGAAGTTTCTCAAGTGATGTATCCGGGTTTACCGAGTTTTCTTCAATACACATTAGCTCAAAGGCAAATGAAGCTGCCTGGAGGGATGATTGCTTTTGAACTTGGAGGGGGACTTGAGGCGGGTAAGCAGTTTCTGAACCGTTTACAGCTATTTTCTTGTGCGGTTAGCTTAGGTGATTGTGAGTCATTGGCCCAGCACCCTGCAAGTATGACCCATTCTACTTACACTGCTGAGGAACGAAAACAGTATGGGATTAGTGATGGGCTTATTCGTTTGTCAGTTGGGTTAGAAAGCGCTAATGATTTGATTGCCGATATTAAGCAAGCGCTCATTTGATACCAAAATAGGTAACAAAGGGCCCTATATCATATAAATATAGGGCCTAAATTTACTTTACGAATGCTTTAGTCGATTAAGGTTTTTGAAATTTACGCATGACAAAGAAGGTGACGCTCAATATAGCGACCCATGCAAACCCGACGAGAAGGGCAACTTGTGTATCTTTAAAGAAGCCAAGTAGTGCAATAACAAAGACCATAAATGCGATAGTAATTGCAGGGCCAATTGGCCAGAACGGTACTGGGAATTTGAGTTTTTTAATCTCTTCAGGGCTCATTTGGCGACGCATTGCGACATGAGAAAGTAGTATCATTAACCAGACCCAAACGGTCGCAAAGGTTGCGATTGACGCAATAATCACAAAGATTTTTTCTGGAAGTAGGTAGTTTAAATAAACGCCCAGTAACATGACAACAGACATCACCAGTACAGTGACCCAAGGCACCCCACTTTTAGTCAACTTGGTAAAGACTTTTGGTGCTTGTTTGTCTTGTGCCATACCATACATCATGCGACCAGCACCGAAAATATCACTATTGATAGCTGAAATTGCCGCGGTTATCACCACGATATTTAAGATATTTGCCGCTGATTGAATGCCTAAGCTATCAAAAATTTGGACGAATGGACTGCCATTTTGACCAATTTGATTCCACGGGTAGATACACATCAGAATAAAAAGTGTTAACCCATAGAATAATAAAATACGAATGGGTACCGCATTGATTGCTTTAGGAATGGTTTTCTCCGGGTTTTGCGCTTCACTGGCGGTAATACCGATCACTTCGATACCCCCAAAGGCGAACATTACGATAGCTAAGGACGCGATAACGCCTTCAATGCCGTTTGGCATAAAACCACCGTGTTCCCATAGATTTTGGATACCCACCGCATGGTCAGTTTCTTGGCCGAAGCCGTAGAACATTAAGAAGGCTCCACCAACAATCATTGCGATGATTGCAGAGACTTTTACGATAGACAGCCAAAATTCCATTTCACCAAAAATTTTAACGTGGCATAAATTGAGTGCGCTAATAAATAGCACGATACTTAATACCCACACCCATTGGTCGACATGAGGGAACCAAAACCCCATGTACATCCCAAAGGCGGTAATATCAGCCAAGCAAACGACCAACATTTCAAATACGTAGTTCCAGCCAGTTAAAAAACCAGCTAAGGGACCCATGTAATGGCTAGCGTAGTGAGAGAATGAACCGGGTACTGGGTGATGCACAGCCATCTCGCCTAAGGCTCGCATGACCATAAATACAGCGGCACCACCGACCATATAAGCGAGTAGCACAGCAGGCCCTGCCGCTTGAATTGCGGAAGCAGACCCATAAAATAAGCCGGTACCAATCGCTGACCCTAAAGCCATAAAGCGAATGTGCCGAACACTCAGTCCCTTTCTGAGTTGATTTTGTTCACTACTTTGCATGTCTTTTCCTGTCTTTTTCTTCGTTCGATATATTGTTCCGAATAGGCTTTCGGTATTGTTTATTAAGTCGGACGTACTTTATTGAACCTTAAGGTGGCTACATTATCACAAACTTCCTTGTTCGTGAGATAGATATCTGCAATATAATGCGTGCTCAGCTAACTATTTTAGGAGTGATATGAAATACCCAATTAATGAAATCTTCCAAACCATTCAAGGAGAGGGGGTTTTTACTGGTGTTCCAGCCGTATTTATTCGTTTGCAGGGCTGCCCAGTTGGATGTAGCTGGTGTGATACCAAACAAACATGGGAAAAAGAACAAGATAAAGAATCTACCCTAGGGGATATCGCACTTAAAACGATTGATTCAGATGCATGGGCTATGGCAGATAGTGAGGCATTGGTTCAATTAATGAAAGAAAAACACTTCAGCGCACAGCATATTGTTATTACAGGCGGTGAGCCCTGTATTTATGATTTACAGCCACTGACTGGGATATTAGAACAACATGGATATCAATGCCAAATTGAAACTAGCGGCACATACCCTATTCAATGCACTGATAACACATGGGTTACTGTATCACCAAAAGTCGGTATGAAAGGAGGACTGCAGGTGATCAGCCAAGCAGTAAATCGTGCCAATGAAATTAAACATCCTGTTGCTCGCGAGAAAGATATTGAAGCACTTGAGAAAATTTTAGCATTGCGTACTGTCGAAACGCCTCCAGTAGTGGCATTACAGCCAATCAGCCAAAAAGCGGCAGCAACAAAATTGTGTATTGAAACCTGTATTCAACGCAACTGGCGTTTATCAATTCAAACACATAAGTATTTGGATATTCAATAATAAAAAATAGCGATGGTTTTTAGTAACCCCCAAGAGTTGGAAAATACTCATTGGGGGCCTTTAAATTACCTAAATGGTTGGTTTAATGGTACTTCAGGATCTGGCTCATGAGTAATACGGTTACGCAAGTCACGGCGAATAATTTCAATAGACCAAAACCAAATTAAATGGCCAAATATTTCTGAAACATTCTCATACCATGGTAGGTCGAAGAGTGGAGGGGTGAGCCCCATAAGAGGGAAAGAAATCATATGGACAAATAATTGCGCCAGTGCACCCGCTAACAACCCTTGCCATAGCTTAATTTTAGGGAATACTTCAGCAACAATACAATATCCGACAGCAAATACGATAGAAAATATGATGTGAGTAACACCCACAGAGTTAAAAACGTGCCCAGCAAAGGTGTAAACTGCAGAGTTAGGGTCGGCAATTCCTAACCAATCCCTTAAGAAAATATAAGGTGGGTTGAGGAAGTTACGTGAGCAGTCAATTTGTTCTGCTGCACGGATCAGCGTTTCTGGCGAACAAGCTGCGTTGAACATATCCGTTGGGCTTCTTGGTGGTAATGGGACTTCAGCCCCCCATTTGACAAACGAAGAGACGATACCAGCGATTAGACCAATAAATGCGGCCAGTCCATAACGCCTTCTGGATTTTGGTGTTTGTTGAAATAAATGCATTTTCCCTGCCTTATTAAGAGTAAATAATGGTAAATAATAGATCAGGTTATAATTTAATGCACTATGTCAAATTAAAGTTTTTATATCCTTAATTTCAAGGGGGGAATGTCAGCCACTGATTGCTTTTTGCCCCTCATTTATTTTCAAAATCTATTAGGCTTGCCGCCTGAGGTGCTTGTGTCCCTATATTATATTTCTATATTTATGAATGTTATTTTGCCCAGCTATCAAAATGGCTGCGTAAAATAACATTACATTATATTTGTAGCACTTGTACTTTTAAGCTTCTCCGCGATAGACGCAACCTGCATTGCAGGTTTCTTTTACGGTAACCGCACTTAATAAGGGTAGTAAAGGCTTAGTTTGTTGCCAAATCCACTGCGCTAATACCTCACTGGTTGGGTTTTCTAACCCTTCGATATCATTTAAATAATGATGGTCTAAGCGTTCCCAAATAGGTTTAAACGCGGCTTTTACGTCGGAAAAATCAATAATCCAACCACTATGGGAGTCGACTTCACCAGTAATTTCTAAACGCACCATGAAAGAATGCCCATGGAGGCGGCCACACTTATGACCCTCTGGGACATGAGGTAATTTGTGGGCAGCTTCGAAAGTGAAATCTTTATAGATTGTTGTGCTCATATGTGGCTCCTTGTTGTGAATAAACAGCGTATTGTACTGCATTTTTAGGTGAAAATATCTTTAATTACTAAAATAGCGTTAACCGCTTTTATCAATATGATCCATCAGTTAATTGCTTTAGGCTTTTTAGTTATTAATTATGGCTATCGTTTCTTATCCCATTATCTAGGGTTGTTATAACCTAACTGCATACCCTATATGTTTCAGGTACTGCGGTATTTTTTGCTTTATTACCTTAATTATTTGGGGGGAATGAGCAAGTGTTAGGTTGTCGGTCTTTTCTGGGGTAATGACATGGCGTCGTTTTTAAAATCAAAGATGAATAACACTGGGGTTACAAGATAATGACAAAAAAACAGCCGCCATTAGCGGCGCTGCCAATATCTGTTGAGCAATTAGCACGTTTACAGACGGCCGTTGATGATTTTTCATCCCATCAACTCGCATGGCTTTCTGGTTATTTGTGGGGAATAGTAAATCAGAATACGCAAGTTGATGCATCTGTCAGTGCGCCTGTGGTTACCCAAGATACGGTCACAATCATCTCTGCATCACAGACAGGAAATGCACGCCGCCTATCAGAGCAGCTTAGAGAGCGTTTAGTCGGTGAAAAAATTAGTGTGAATTTAGTGAATGCAGGGGATTATAAATTCAAACAAATTAACCAAGAGAAAGTGTTAGTTGTTGTAGCCTCAACGCAGGGTGAAGGGGAGCCAGCTGAAGAAGCGGTTGCATTATACAAATATCTTCATTCTAAAAAAGCGCCAAATTTATCACAAACCAGTTATGCGGTTTTTGCGCTGGGGGATTCATCTTACGAAAAATTCTGTCAAGCAGGTAAAGATTTCGATTCACAGCTTGCATCATTAGGGGCGACGTCATTAACCGAGCGAATTGATGCGGATGTTGAATACCAAGGGATTGCGGATGAGTGGGTTGAAAGCCTCACTCAGATTTTAAAAGCTCGCGTTCCTGCTCAAAGTGATAGCCAATTATTGGTGACTCAAGCAGGAAGTGTGAATGAAATTCATTCATCACCTTATAGTAAAACTGCGCCATTAACTGCGTCACTCCTGAGCAATCAAAAGATCACCAGTCGGGACTCACAAAAAGATGTTCGCCATATTGAAATTGATCTCGGTGACTCTGGTTTACGTTATCAACCTGGTGATGCACTAGGTGTTTGGTTCGATAATGACCCTGCTTTAGTTGATGAGTTGGTGGCTCTGTTGTGGCTGCAAGGTGATGAAGAAGTCTTTATTGGTTCGCAGCGCCACTCATTACGTGATGCGCTGATTTATCAATTAGAACTGACACAAAATACTCCAGTGATTGTCGAAAAATATGCTCAGTTATCAAAAGACGATGCTCTATTGTCATTAATTAGCGATAAAGCCGCTATTTTGCACTACGCACAAAATACGCCAATCGTCGATATGGTACGCCAAGCGGCATCTCAGCCTACTGCCCAAGAATTTGTTGACCTACTGCGTCCGCTAACCCCTCGTTTGTACTCGATTTCTTCTTCCCAATCTGAAGTAGAAAATGAAGTTCATGCAACGGTTGGCGTTGTCCGCTATGAGATTGATGGTAAGGCGCGTACTGGTGGTGCGTCAGGTTTCTTAGCCGATCGCTTAAATGAGGATGATGAACTTCGTATATTCATTGAGCACAATGATAATTTTCGACTGCCACAAGACCCAAATACGCCTGTGATCATGATTGGCCCAGGTACAGGGATAGCGCCATTTCGTGCTTTCTTACAGCAGCGTGACAATGACGGTGCGACAGGAAAAAATTGGTTATTTTTTGGTAATCCACATTTTGTTGATGACTTTCTCTACCAAGTGGAATGGCAGCGTTATGTCAAAGACGGTTTACTAACCCATATTTCATTAGCGTGGTCTCGCGACCAGCAAGAAAAAATTTACGTACAAGATAAACTTCGCGAACAAGGTGAAGAAGTTTGGCAATGGTTACAAGAAGGTGCGCACATCTATGTGTGTGGTGATGCAAACCGCATGGCCAAAGATGTTGAACAGGCATTATTAGATATCGTCAGTCAATATGGGAACATGGACAGTGAAGAAGCTGATGAATTTTTAAGTGAGCTGCGCGTAATGCGCCGTTATCAGAGGGATGTTTATTAATGAGCAATGAACAACAACAAAAGCCCTTAATTGTCGAAGGTAAACTCGCAGACAGTGAACGCATGAAGCAAGACAGTAATTACTTGCGTGGAACCATTAAGGATGACTTAAAAAATGGGTTAACGGGGGGATTTGAGGGTGATAATTTCCTGTTGATTCGCTTTCACGGTATGTACCAACAAGATGACCGTGATATTCGTGCCGAGCGAGCGGAACAAAAACTCGAGCCTCGCCATGCAATGATGCTACGTTGTCGTTTGCCGGGCGGCATTATTACACCCAAGCAATGGCTTGATATTGATAAGTTTGCCACAGAGCACACGCTGTATGGCAGTGTGCGCATTACGAATCGGCAAACATTTCAGTTCCATGGCATTTTAAAAGGGGATGTAAAGCCTGCCCATCAAATGTTAAGTCACGTTGGTTTAGATGCCCTTGCAACGGCGAATGACGTTAACCGTAACGTGTTATGTACCTCTAACCCCGTGCAATCTGAATTGCACCAACAAGCTTATGAATGGGCAAAGAAAATATCTGAACATTTATTACCGCGCACTAGTGCTTACGCGGAAATTTGGTTAGATAAAGAAAAAATAGTGACAACGGATGAAGAGCCAATTTTAGGGCAAACTTATTTGCCAAGAAAATTTAAAACCTCTGTCGTGATCCCGCCATTAAACGATGTGGATTTGCATGCAAATGATATGAACTTTGTTGCGATAGCCCAAAATGGTGAGTTGATCGGTTTTAACGTGCTGGTGGGCGGTGGCCTTGCTATGACTCATGGTGATACGGCGACATTTCCTCGCTTAGCCAGTGAGTTTGGGTTTATTCCATTAGAGAAAACGTTAGCCATTGCAGAAGCGATAGTGACTACCCAACGGGATTGGGGAAATCGTACTGAACGTAAAAATGCGAAAACCAAATATACCCTTGAGCGAGTGGGAGTTGATACTTTCAAAGCTGAAGTCGAAAGGCGCTCAGGCGTAGTTTTCGAACCTATTCGCCCATATGAATTTACTGAACGCGGTGACAAGATTGGCTGGCTTAAAGGCATTGATAACCGTTGGCACCTAACATTGTTTATTGAAAATGGTCGATTAATTGATTTAGAAAATAAACCATTAAAAACCGGCGTGGCTGAAATTGCACGTATTCACCAAGGGGACTTTCGTTTAACGGCAAACCAAAACTTAATTGTTGCGGGTGTGCCCGAAAGTGAAAAAGCGGCAATTGAAGCAATTGCCAGATCTCATGGGTTAATGAGTGATGACATTACGGCACAACGTGAAAATTCCATGGCTTGTGTATCATTTCCAACTTGCCCGCTCGCGATGGCCGAAGCAGAACGTTTTTTACCTGAATTTATTAGTCAAGTGGAAAGTATCATGGCCGCCCATCAAGTTGCCAATGAACATATCGTTTTGCGGGTAACGGGTTGTCCTAATGGCTGTGGGCGAGCCATGCTGGCGGAAGTAGGGCTGGTCGGTAAAGCGATGGATAGATATAACTTACATTTAGGTGGAAATCGCATTGGCACCCGTATTCCACGCATGTACCGTGAAAACATCACTAGTACAGAGATTTTAGCTATTTTGGATGAGTTAATCGGTGATTGGGCGAAAAACCGTCTACCTAATGAAGGATTTGGCGATTTTGTTATTCGCACCAATGTTGTTAAGCCCGTATTGAATTCTGCTGTTGATTTTTATGAGGTTAAGGAGGCAGTATGAGCCGACTTGAACTAGCAACACTCATCGAACTCGATAAGCCCCAACAAATCGCTTATCTCGCTGAGTCTAATTCCCGGTTAGAAGCAATGAATGCATTGCAGCGGGTTGAGTGGGCGGTTGAATACTTACCGACTGAGTTTGTGTTGTCTTCCAGCTTTGGTATTCAAGCGGCACTGACATTGCATATGGTGACGCAAATTGTGCCTAATATCCCAGTTATTTTAACGGATACCGGTTATTTGTTCCCAGAAACCTATCAGTTTATTGAAGTATTAACAGATAAGCTGAATTTAAATTTGCAGGTGTATCGAGCCAAACAGTCACCAGCTTGGCAAGAAGCGCTGTATGGTCAACTTTGGACACAAGGGCTTGATGGTATTGAGCGTTATAACCAATTGAATAAAGTTGAGCCGATGGAGCGCGCGTTACATGAATTACAAGCACAAACCTGGTTTTCTGGTTTACGGCGAGAACAATCAGCAAGCCGTGCAAATTTGTCTGTACTAGGTATCGGGAAAGGGATTTTTAAAGTTTTACCAGTGATTGATTGGAATAATAAGCAAGTTTATGAATATCTAACAAAATATGATTTACCCTACCATCCGTTGTGGGAACAAGGGTATTTATCGGTTGGCGATACCCATACAACTCGCAAATGGGAAGAGGGTATGAATGAAGAAGATACGCGTTTTTTTGGTTTAAAGCGTGAGTGCGGGCTTCATGAAAACTAAATATTCGTCATAATTCAATCTGCAGCGTTGTTGGCTACGTGCACTCGCACTAGTCACATACTGGTGTATGCTCCTAGCGACTCATTTACTTACCGCCTAGCTGCAATTTGAATTATTTAGAATATTGATTAGGTCATAATTCAATCTGCAGCGTTGTTGGCTACGTGCACTCGCACTAGTCACATACTGGTGTATGCTCCTAGCTTTATACTCGTCATACTTCAATCTGCAGCGTTGTTGGCTACGCGCATTCGCACTAGTCGCATACTGGTGTATGCTCCTAGCGACTCATTTACTTGCCGCCTAGCTGCAACTTGAATTATTTAGAGTATTGATTGGTTATACTTCAAATGGCAACTCGAATTATTTAGGGTATTAAATATAAGTAAATAATAACTGAATAAATAAAATATTTGTTTAATTACAAAGGAATGCCTTTTGTTAAAAATAAGTATTTCTTATTTTTTGTTTTTCTCATAATTATTAGAAGTTTGCGTTAAGTCTTGTATTTTTGTTCGGTATTGGCTGGTTTTTAGTGTTTTTGTGCAAGAGCTCAGGCTTATGCTTTTAAGTTACAAGAAAGAGCTTTTTGTCATTTCAAACCTGTTGATTGAAGCCATATAGTCAATTGTCTATTTCTTATAATAAGTTTATATAACGATGGGTGAGCAAGATGGATTATTTACCATTATTTGTCGATGTCCGCACGCGAAAGGTCGTGTTAATTGGCGGCGGTGTGGTCGCAGCACGAAAAGCAGAATTGCTAATAAAAGCACAAGCTGACTTAGTGGTCATCTCACCGACGTTATGTACACAGTTACAAGCTGAACACCAACAAAATAAATTTGTTTGGTTAGCTGAAGATTACCAATCCATTCATTTAGATGATGCTTTTTTAGTTATCGCAGCAACAGATGATGCATTACTGAATGAAACGGTTTTCTATGACGCCAATGAACGAAAAATATTTGTTAACGTGGTTGATGACCAACCATTATGTTCATTTATTGTGCCTTCTATTATCGATCGCTCGCCAGTGATTGTGGCGATCTCTTCAGGGGGGACTGCGCCTGTATTAGCACGTTTACTCAGAGAAAAATTGGAAACGATGTTGCCAACTTCTTTGGGGGAAATGGCGGAAATAGCCGGCCGCTGGCGTCATAAAGTCAAAGAAACACTTACTAATATGCGTGAAAGAAAACGTTTTTGGGAAAAAAGTTTTAGTGGGCGTTTTGCTTCGCTAGTCGAAAAAGGGCAATTCAGTGAAGCGGAACAACAATTGGAACGTCAATTGTATGAGCCTGATAACCATGGCGAGTTAATCTTAGTCGGTGCTGGGCCGGGTGATGCGGGGCTACTCACGTTAAAAGGGTTGCGAGTTTTACAAAGTGCAGAAGTGGTTTTGTATGACCATCTGGTGAGTGAGGAAATCCTCGAGTTAGTTCGCCGCGACGCTGACAAGATTTGTGTTGGGAAACGCGCAGGAAATCACAGTGTTTCCCAAGAAGAAACCAATGCTTTAATCGTGAAATTTGCTCAACAAGGTAAAAAAGTGGTGCGCCTTAAAGGTGGTGATCCTTTTGTTTTCGGGCGAGGAGGGGAAGAGCTACAAGTGGCGGCGCAAGCGGGGATCCCATTTCAAGTGGTTCCGGGTGTGACTGCAGCAATTGGTGCAGCCGCTTACGCAGGAGTTCCGCTGACTCACCGCGAACATTCACAAAGCATTACGTTTATTACGGGTCATTGCCGTGAAAATGGGATGGAACTTGATTGGCAGGCACTTGCTCGAGGAAACCAAACCTTAGCTATCTATATGGGGACCGTGAAAGCTGCGAAAATCAGCGAACAATTGATTCAATTTGGCCGTGCTGAAAATACCCCTGTAGCGGTTATCGGCTGTGGTACAAGGCGTGAACAAAAAGTAGTAACCGGAAAACTCGATGAACTTGAAGTATTAGCACAGCAGGCACCTGCTCCTGCTTTGATAGTGGTTGGTGAAGTCGCTGCATTACACCAACAACTCGCATGGTTTGGTTCTCAAACTGAAGATATAAGATGGCGCAGTGCCGTATTGGAACTGGCTTAAGTAAGGGGCTATCGTGAACGACAAAAAATTGACTCATTTACAGCAGTTAGAGGCAGAAAGTATTCATATCATTCGTGAAGTTGCCGCCGAATTTGCTAACCCAGTCATGCTGTACTCTATTGGTAAAGATTCTTCCGTGATGCTGCATTTAGCACGCAAGGCATTTTATCCGGGAAAACTACCATTTCCTCTTTTACATGTTGATACAGGCTGGAAATTTCGTGAAATGTACGAGTTTCGCGATGCAACTGCAGAAAAATACGGCTTTGAGTTACTTGTTTATCGTAATCCTGAAGGGGAAAAATTAGGGATTAACCCGTTTGTGCACGGCAGCGCTAAGCACACAGATATTATGAAAACCGAGGGCTTAAAGCAGGCTTTAGATAAGTACGGTTTTGATGCTGCATTTGGTGGTGCTCGTCGTGATGAAGAGAAATCACGTGCCAAAGAACGGATCTACTCTTTCCGTGACCGATCTCATCGTTGGGATCCTAAAAACCAACGGCCTGAGTTGTGGCATAACTATAATGGACAGATCAATAAAGGGGAAAGTATTCGAGTTTTCCCGTTATCAAATTGGACTGAGCTCGATATCTGGCAATATATCTATTTGGAAAATATCGATATTGTTCCCCTGTATTTTGCAAAAGAGCGGCCGGTTATTCAGCGGGACGGCACTTTGTTAATGGTGGATGATAACCGTATTGACTTACAAGCTGGTGAAGTCATTAGTCAGCAAAAAGTGCGTTTTAGAACATTAGGTTGTTGGCCACTGACCGGAGCTGTGCCATCAGAAGCACAAACGCTGCCTGAGATTATAGAAGAAATGTTGATTTCCACAACGAGTGAGCGGCAGGGGCGGCTGATTGATAGCGACCAATCCGCTTCTATGGAGTTGAAAAAGCGCCAAGGTTATTTTTAGTGGGCAAGGTGAATACGCAAAGTCAGGAGAAAAATCATGGCACAAGCCGTTTATAATGAATCAATCGCTCATCAAATCGAACAGCAAGGTGGGGTAGAACCTTACTTATTGGCGCAGCAACAAAAAGGATTATTGCGTTTTTTAACCTGTGGGAATGTGGATGATGGTAAAAGTACCTTAATCGGCCGTTTACTGCATGATACCCGCCAAATATACCAAGATCAGCTGTCAACTTTGCAAAGTGACAGTAAGCGGATAGGGACTCAAGGGGAAAAGCTTGACCTTGCTTTGCTGGTGGATGGCCTTGCTGCTGAACGTGAGCAGGGGATCACAATCGATGTGGCTTATCGTTATTTTTCAACAGAAAAACGCAAATTTATTATTGCGGACACCCCCGGTCATGAACAATATACGCGCAATATGGCGACAGGGGCATCAACTTGCTCACTTTCTATTTTGTTGATCGATGCTCGAAAAGGGGTACAGGAGCAAACACGTCGACATAGTTTTATTAGTACATTGCTTGGGATTCGCCATCTTATTGTCGCCGTCAATAAAATGGATCTGGTGGATTACAGTGAAGCCATTTTTGAAAAAATAAAACAAGATTACCAAAAGTTTGCGATGGAATTGCCTGTGGATTTAAAGGTATGGTTTGTACCTATCTCTGCTCTAGATGGCGATAACATTGTAAATTCAAGTGATAATTTTAAATGGTATCAAGGCGATACGCTATTATCGATATTGGAAAATGTTCAAGTGGAACAAAAAGCCTCGGAGCAAGCTTTGCGTTTCCCTGTGCAATATGTGAACCGCCCAAATTTGGACTTTCGCGGATACAGCGGGACATTATCATCAGGTGTCGTGGAAGTGGGGCAAAAGATTAAAGTGTTGCCCTCTGGCGCCATCTCAGCAATCAAAGAAATTGTGACATTTTCAGGGTTACAAGATTTCGCTGTGCCGGGGGAAGCAATTACATTAGTGCTTGAGGATGAAATTGATATCAGTCGTGGCGACTTAATTGTTGCACAAGATGAAACCTTACAAAGCACACAGCATGCATCTGTTGATGTCGTGTGGATGTCTGAGCAGCCGTTAGTTCAAGGCCAACAACTTGATATTAAAATTGCGGGAAAACGCAGTCGGGCAAAAGTAGAAAATATTCAATATCAAGTAGATATCAATAATTTAACGCAGAAAGTGGCGACAGAGCTACCATTGAATGGTATTGGTTTAGTCGAATTTTCCTTTGATGAACCATTGTTACTGGAAAACTATCAACGCAATGCAGACACTGGCGGAATGATTTTTATTGATAGATTAACAAATGTGACCGTCGGAGCGGGTTTAGTCCGCGAAACACAAGCCCCTGTCTTTGAAAAAAATAGTAATTTTAGTGAATTTGAAATAGAGCTAAACAAATTAGTCCGCCGCCATTTCCCACATTGGGGTGCACGTGATGTTTTAGGTGGGAAATAATACGGATGACAAAAGAAAACCATATTGTTTGGCACCAACACGCGGTAACTCGCCAATTACGCGAAAGTAATAATGGCCATAAAGGTGCTGTGTTGTGGTTCACCGGGTTATCAGGTTCTGGGAAATCAACATTAGCGGGGGCAATAGAGAACCAACTTACGTCCATGGGAATGAAAACCTACTTGTTGGATGGCGATAATATTCGCCATGGTTTATGCCGTGATTTAGGATTTAGTGAGGCTGATAGACAAGAAAATATCCGTCGAGTGGGAGAGGTGGCGAAGTTAATGGTCGATGCGGGGTTAATTGTTGCGACTGCCTTTATCTCACCTTTCCAATCGGATAGACAGAAAGTTCGTGACTTGTTTGAACCCGAGCAATTTTTTGAGTTGTATGTGGATACCCCCGTAAATGTTTGTGAACAGAGAGACCCTAAGGGGTTATATCAACAAGCACGAGAAGGGAAAATAAAACAATTTACTGGGATTGATTCCCCTTATGAAGTACCACAACATCCTGAGCTGCATCTGGATGGTCAACAACCTATTTCGGATTCTCTTTCCCAAATCATTGCGCTTTTATTGCGCAATCATGTCATTCAGCTAGATTATTAATACAGCTAAAATACCTCCTTTATTTTATTCGATGGTAAAATAAGGCGGTATTTTGCGTATTCAAACCCGACTTAATCTGACTTTTTATCACAATTTCAGTATCACAGTAGCGTCAATCGTTGAGTTATGGGATGATTAGCAAATCATTTCAGGGGGCAAGATGGGTAAATTAACGCTACTATTAATTGCGATATTAGCTTGGTTACAGTATTCCTTATGGTTAGGCAAAAATGGCATACACGACTACGTACAAGTCAAAGATGATGTCGCCGCTCAGGAAATTGTAAATTCGCGTTTAAAAATGCGTAATGAACAGCTATTCGCTGAAATCAACGACTTAAATGATGGCCAAGATGCGATTGAAGAACGAGCTCGAACTGAGCTTGGGATGATCAAACCAGGGGAATCATTTTATCGGATGGTTAAAGAAAGTAATAACCAGAAATAGACATAATAAAATGATGTCAAAATAGTATACCCATTAGCCTGATAATTTCTGATGTAAGAATTCAACAATGACAAATCCAAATCATGCCCCAGAAAACAATCTCCCTCAAATTGTTGCACTGATTCCTGCTGCTGGGGTAGGTAGCCGTATGAATGCCGAGTGCCCAAAACAATATTTGCAGGTTGCAGGTAAAACGATCATTGAACATACCATAAGCGCATTGCTCGAAAATGATAAAGTGCAAGAGATTGTGGTTGCTTTGAGTGCAGAAGACGATTATTTTCAGCAGCTTGCAATTTCTAATGACCCACGAGTAACGACGGTTATTGGTGGCAAAGAACGTGCTGATTCAGTATTAGCAGGTCTGGATTTTTTAATCACTAACCCCAATTTTTCAGATTGCTGGGTATTAGTGCATGATGCGGCGCGTCCCTGCCTCCATCAATCAGATTTAAATGAAATTATTCAATTAGCAGCGGAAAAAAATTGTTGTGGTGGGATCCTCGCAGCCCCCGTACGCGACACCATGAAACGCAGCTCAATAGCGAGTCAATTAATTGACCACACTGTTGAACGTGAAGCGTTATGGCATGCGCTCACACCACAATTTTTTCCGTTAACATTATTACGGGACTGTCTAAGTAAGGCCTTGAAAGAAAACGCTGTGATCACAGATGAAGCTTCTGCGCTAGAGTATTGCGGCCACCAACCAGTGTTAGTTGCTGGCCGCGCTGATAATTTAAAAGTGACGCGCCCAGAAGACCTCACTTTAGCGGAATTTTATCTTTCAAGAATGAACAATTAAGGAAAAAAAATGAGAATCGGACACGGTTTTGACGTACACAAATTTGGTGGCGAAGGCCCTATTATCATTGGTGGTGTGCGTATCCCTTATGAACAAGGTTTGCTCGCGCACTCTGACGGTGATGTGGTATTGCATGCGTTAACTGATGCAATTCTCGGCGCTGCTGCATTAGGGGATATTGGTAAATTATTCCCTGATACTGACCCAGCATATAAAGGGGCGGATAGCCGAGTCTTATTGAGAGACGCGTTTTGCCATGTGCGTGCCAAAGGGTATCGCATTGGTAACATTGATATTACCATCATGGCACAGGCACCAAAAATGTTGCCACATATCGCGCAAATGCGTGTGAATATTGCCGAAGACCTTGAGTGCCACATGGATGATGTCAATGCGAAAGCGACCACAACCGAGCAATTAGGTTTTGTGGGGCGTAAAGAAGGCATTGCCTGTGCTGCAGTTGTTCTTTTAATAAAAGATAATAGTAATGAAAGTAATGAATGTTCAGTACCTGCATGGTAAGCCATTGTCTTCTGGCACATTAAAAAGTGTCCCAGAAGATTTTATCGTCAAAGAAGATTTAGGCTTTGAGCTAGATGGCGAAGGCGAACATGTTATGGTTCGTGTGGAAAAAACAGGCTGCAATACGGTGTTTGTTGCTGAACAACTAGCAAAATTTGCTAAAATTTCAGCGAGAGCGGTCAGTTACGCAGGTTTAAAAGATAGGCATGCAGTAACGGAGCAGTGGTTTTGCCTGCAAATGCCAGGTAAAGAAACACCTGTTTTTTCGACTTGGCAACTCGAATGCTGCCGAATACTGGCTGTCACTCGGCAAAAACGCAAATTACGTATTGGTTCCTTGAAAGGAAACCAGTTCGAAATAACCTTGCGTGATATTTCAGATGCAAAAGACGTTGAGCAACGTTTACAGAAAGTTGCATTATCAGGGGTGCCTAATTACTTCGGTGAACAACGTTTTGGGCGCGATGGGCAAAATTTAACGCAAGCGTTGCGTTGGGCAAACCAAGAAATCAACGTACGTGAACGCAACAAGCGTAGTTTTTATCTTTCTGCTGCACGTAGTGCAATGTTTAATCATGTGGCAAGTGAACGTATTGCAAATAATACCGCTCAACACGTAATGTTGGGTGATGCGCTGCAATTAACCGGCAGAGGAAGTTGGTTTGTCGCGACACAAGATGAATTTGCTACATTGCAACCTCGCTTGGAGTCCAATGAATTAAGTATTACTGCGCCATTACCAGGTGATGGGGAATTGGGTACTCAGGATGAAGCACTGGCATTTGAAACCCAGTGTTTAGAGGATTATCAACCCTTTATCTCTTTAATGCAGCGCGAACGAGTTTCTTCAGCTAGACGGGCGGTAGTTGTTAAACCACAAAATTTACAGTGGGAATGGTTGGATGACTCGACGGTAAAACTGAATTTTTTCTTAAACTCGGGTTGTTTTGCAACCAGTGTTGTGAGAGAAATTATTAATCAAAATGGGCAGGATAATGTCGATGCTAAAGATTTTATTGAGTAATGACGATGGGGTAAATGCGCCGGGGATTCAAACCCTTGCGGCTGCGCTACGCCAATATTATCATGTTCAAGTGATTGCGCCTGACCGCAATCGGAGTGGGGCTTCGAACGCATTAACATTAGATAAACCACTTAAAATTCAGACGCTAAGTAATGGTGACCTTGCTGTACAAGAAGGCACACCGACAGATTGCGTCTATATTGGGGTGAATAAAGTGGTACGTCCACGCCCTGATATTGTTGTATCTGGTATCAACTGTGGCCCTAATTTAGGGGATGATGTTATTTACTCAGGCACGGTTGCAGCGGCAACGGAAGGCCGCCACTTAGGTTTACCTTCAATTGCGGTATCGCTAGATGGCGAAACGCATTACGAAAGTGCCGCTAAAGTGACATGCGATATTTTAGCGCTCTTACAGAAGAACCCATTGCGAGCAGGCAATATTTTAAATATAAATGTACCTGATATCCCGTACGAAGAGATTAAAGGAATCAAAGTCACTCGTTGTGGCAGCCGTCACGCCGCCTCTGAGGTGTATAGTTTAGAAGACCCGAAAGGGAATACACTGTATTGGTTAGGGCCTGTTGGTGAAATTCGTGATGCCAGCCCTGGAACGGATTTTGAAGCTGTGCAAAATGGCTATGTTTCCATCACCCCATTACAAGTTGATCTAACCGCTTATAAAGCACATTCATTAGTAGAAGAGTGGCTCGAAAAATCAGGAGTGTCAGTAAAATGAAAACAGGGCTCATGAAAGAACTTTTGGCTCAATTACGCCAACAGGGAATTCACGATGAGCGCCTATTAGATGCCATTTCACTCGTTCCTCGGGAACGGTTTGTGGATGAAGCGCTCTCCCATAAAGCCTATGACAATATCCCATTACCTATTGGGCATGGGCAAACTATTTCTCAGCCGTATATTGTTGCTAAAATGACGGCGCTATTGGCTTTAGCTCCGAATGATCACGTTCTTGAGATAGGGACAGGCTCAGGGTATCAAACAGCAGTATTGGCACACTTAGTTAAACATGTTTTTTCTGTTGAGCGGGTGAAGAGCTTGCAATGGGCTGCAAAACGGCGTTTGAAACAGCTTGATTTACATAATGTTTCAACGCGTCATGGAGATGGCTGGGAAGGTTGGCAATCTAAAGGGCCTTTTGATGCTATTATCGTTACTGCGGCACCAACAGAAATACCGGCTCTATTATTAGGGCAATTAAAAGATGGCGGGCGAATGGTTTTACCTGTCGGTGATAAAGAACAAGCATTGAAGCTAATTACTCGACGTGGTAATGATTACCATACTAATGTTATTGAAAAAGTCCGTTTTGTCCCATTGGTTGCCGGTGACCTCCTTTAACCTATTTGTAATGGTATTTAATCAAAGTCTGATTATTTTTATAATTGATTTAAATAAAATATCATTGCAAAGGTTCTATTAACCCAAATAGCAGTAAAACTATTCCAAATATGATATTTTACCCAGCTGAATTTGGGTGAATAGCTTAAAGCGTTAGGTCATACTCTCAAATTGTTATATTTTTAATATATTTAACTTGTTCACTATTTTGTATTTCTGCTTTAATAAGTGAAATATTTTATGATAACTCTATTGCTGACATTGTTTTGAATTGTCGCGTCAGATTTTTCTTCACGGGAGAAGAAGCATGAAAATTGTTAGCCCTATAAGCAGAATTCGATGGGCCGTCATCTTTTCATTTAGCGGAGCGCTATTGGCAGGTTGTTCTACACCGTATCATACAGCGGCACCTATTTCGAGTGTGAATGATAGCCAGTCTAGCCAACAGACGGTGCAAAGGACGACACCGGCCTCGTCATCAAATACGGGTATGAGCACGGCAATGCCGTCGTCTCGTCCAAATTTATCAAGTAATACTAACACTCAGCCTGTAAGCCGTAGTTCAGCGCCAGTAACAACTAATGGTGAAGGGCGCATTGTATACAACCGTGACTATGGCAGTATTCCAAAAGGCAGTTATAGCGGTAATAGTTATACGGTGCAGCGTGGTGACACATTATTCTATATTGCATACTTAACCGGTAATGATTTCCGTGAGTTAGCATCGAGAAACAATATTCCAGAACCTTACAGCCTAAATGTAGGGCAGGTTATTAATATTGGTAACACAAATGTGAACTCGAACACTCAATTAGCGGCAAATTCATCAAATAGTCATCAGCAAGCGGTTGATCTTCGAACAACTAATGAGTATCCTGCAAACAGTGGTGGTCAAACTTCAGGTAAGATGTTGCCTAATAATAAGAAACCTGCAACGCAAGTTTCAACGACAACAACAACCTCGACAGCAACCGCTTCTACCGCAGTCAGCAGTACGAATAATTCGTCAATAAAATGGCGTTGGCCAGCTGAAGGGAAAATGATTGAAGGTTTCTCTGATGCTCAAGGCGGGAACAAAGGGGTAGACATAGCCGGTTCTCGTGGTCAAGCTGTGCTTGCTGCTGCGCCAGGAAAAGTCGTTTACGCAGGTAATGCTTTGCGTGGATACGGAAATCTAATAATTATAAAACATAACGATGACTATCTAAGTGCTTATGCTCACAATGATACGTTACTTGTGCGTGATCAGCAGGATGTCACTGCGGGTCAAAAAATAGCCACTATGGGTAGTACTGGAACTAGTTCGGTTAGACTACACTTTGAAATTCGTTACAAGGGAAAATCAGTAAACCCGTTGCGCTATTTGCCGCAACGATAAACTGGGCAGAGTGCTTTGACATTCTGTCCGCATTATCTAGGGTAGGAGTCACTGATGAGCCAAAGTTCGCTGAAAGTTAACGAGTTATATAATGACCTCGATGAAAGTAATTTAAATGACACTTTTGACGAGAGTCAGTTTAAAGAAGAGGATCTGGTTACTGAGCTAGATGACGAAATGGATTTACTCCAGAACACAAATCAACGTGTTCTGGATGCCACTCAAATTTATCTTAGTGAGATTGGGTTCTCACCACTCCTTACAGCAGAAGAAGAAGTTTTCTATGCAAGACGTGCATTGCGTGGAGATATTGCATCACGACAGCGCATGATAGAAAGCAACCTTCGTCTCGTTGTAAAAATATCACGTCGTTATAATAATCGAGGTCTCGCATTACTCGATTTGATAGAAGAAGGAAATCTTGGGTTGATTCGTGCTGTTGAAAAGTTTGATCCTGAAAAAGGGTTTCGCTTCTCGACGTATGCAACGTGGTGGATCCGTCAAACGATCGAGCGCGCGATTATGAACCAAACTCGAACCATTCGTCTTCCTATTCATATCGTTAAAGAACTCAATATTTACCTTCGTACTGCACGTGAATTAGCCCAGAAGTTGGACCATGAGCCAAGTCCTGAAGAGATCGCTGAGCAGCTAGATAAACCTGTCGAAGATGTCAGTAGGATGTTACGTTTAAATGAACGTATCACATCTGTTGATACGCCAATTGCAGGGGACTCAGAGAAATCTTTGCTTGAGGTATTGTCTGATGATAATGATTCAGGTCCAGAAAATACAATTCAAGATAATGACTTAAAAGAGAATATTGTTAAGTGGTTATATGAATTGAACCCAAAACAAAGGGAGGTTTTAGCACGACGTTTTGGGCTTTTAGGCTATGAAGCTGAAACTCTGGAAGAAGTTGGCCGTGAAATAGGGTTAACAAGAGAACGTGTTCGCCAGATCCAAGTAGAAGGTTTAAAGCGATTAAAAGATATTTTACATGGAGAAGAGCTGACTCTGGAGTCGCTATTTAATATGTAGGGTGTTGATTAGATAGTTAAAGTCCCTATAAGCTAAGGTTTATAGGGACTTTTTATATGTAAATAATAGAGAACAAGCTTAGTTAATGGGGACACCACTATGAAATTTAAAATCATCATCAGGTGTTGAAATTAATTCAGCTTCAATAATACCAAAATAATTAACTCGCTCAGTAATATCTTGTTTGCTAATTAATTGTGCTAAGTGCAAATAATCTTGATAGTGGCGAGCTTCTGAGCGTAATAATGAAATATAAAAATTTGCCAGCTGCTCATCAAGAAATGGGGCGAGTTTAGCAAAACGCTCACAAGAACGTGCTTCGATATAAGCTCCAATAATTAGCTTATCAACTAAGGTTTTTGGATCATGGGGGTCGACATGGCTCAACAACCCTTTAGCATAACGGCCTGCAGTGATGCCATCGTATGGAATATTACGTTCATGCATAATCTCTAGAACTTGGTAAAAATGATGAAGTTCCTCTTTGATTAGCAGGACCATTTTATCAATTAAATCTTGGCTATAAGTTGATTGTTTTTTTGCCAATATCTGTTTAGAAACCTGATTTTTGTTTCTTAATGTATGGATGTCACCAATTCTGTCATAAGCAAATGATTCATAAGGTTTAAACCATTCAAGTAGTACTGCAGCACTGTCTTTATCGACGGCATACTTGCGAATTAAAAACATCGCACTTTGCGCGGCTTTTAATTCGCATAATAAATGGTCTTTTAAGATAATGGGCAAGTTTTCAGGCAAACTCGCTTTTTTTACCCACGCATCAGGCGTTTCACATTGCAGAAACTGCCTGATTGGTGTGAGTAATTGCGCATACTCATCCATGTTAGTTATCCATATCCTTTAACCGATAAATCCAATCTAGGGCTTGGCGCGGAGTGAGTTTATCGGGATCAATTTCAGCGAGAGCAGTTAATACTGGTGATGGTTCGACATCTTCTGTGGTTAAAAAGCTAAGCTGAGCGCTATCCACATGGCTCGCATTGGCATTGTTTGAGATCACTTCGAGTTCTTTAAGCTTTTGTTTCGCTCGTTTAATCACATCTTTTGGCACGCCTGCAAGAGAAGCGACAGCAAGGCCATAGCTTTTGCTGGCGGCGCCGTCTTGAACATTGTGCATAAAGGCAATGGTATCACCGTGCTCAATAGCATCGAGGTGAATATTGACCGCACCTTCGAGTTTTTCAGGTAGTGTTGTTAATTCAAAATAATGCGTAGCAAATAAGGTCATTGCCTTGATTTTATTAACTAAATTTTCAGCGCAAGCCCAAGCAAGGGAAAGACCATCATAGGTTGAAGTCCCGCGACCAATTTCATCCATTAGCACTAAGCTATGTTCTGTCGCATTGTGAAGGATATTGGCGGTTTCTGTCATTTCAACCATAAAGGTGGAACGGCCAGAAGCAAGGTCGTCAGAGGCTCCAACACGAGTAAAAATACGGTCGATTGGCCCTATTACTGCCTTGCTGGCAGGAACAAAACTGCCGATATACGCTAATAAGGTAATCAATGCAGTTTGGCGCATATAGGTACTTTTACCGCCCATATTTGGACCAGTAATAATTAATAGGCGACGTTGTGGTGATAGTGATAATGGGTTAGAAATAAACGGCTCGCTAAGCACTTGTTCTACAACAGGGTGGCGACCCTCGGTTATTTGGATACCCGGTTTTTCAGTCAGTTGTGGGCAAGCATAGCCTAGAGTTTGTGCTCTCTCCGCAAGGTTGGCTAGGACATCTAACTCAGCGAGTGCTTCAGCACTAGTTTGCAGCGCAGCAAGATGAGGCAATAGCATATCAAACAGCTCATCATACAGCGCTTTTTCAATAGCTAATGCTTTTCCTTTTGATGTCAATACCTTATCTTCATATTCTTTGAGTTCAGGAATAATATAGCGTTCGGCATTTTTTAACGTTTGGCGACGGACGTAATGGATAGGCGTTAAATGGCTTTGACCGCGGCTAACTTGAATATAGTAGCCATGAACCGCGTTATAACCGACTTTTAGGGTATCGATCCCCAGTTTTTCCCTTTCACGAATTTCGAGTCTATCGAGGTAGTCGGTTGCCCCATCAGCAAGGGCGCGCCATTCATCGAGTTCACTGTTATAACCCGGGGCAATAACTCCGCCATCACGTACCAATACAGGTGGCGCATCAATAATGGCTTTTTCAAGTAAGTCTTGTAACTCATCAAATTGGCCAATACGATTTTGAAGATCTTGTAAATACGAACAACTTGATTGGCTCAGTATTTGATGAATATCTTGGTATTGCTGGAATGCGTAACGCATACGGGTTAAGTCACGTGGACGAGCGGAACGCAGTGCTAAGCGTGCTAATACCCGTTCTAAATCGCCGATCTGACGCAAAAATGGTTGTAATCCAAAGCCGCATTCTTGCAATGCACTAATAGCTTGTTGGCGGTTATTTAATACTTGAATATTACGCAATGGGGTATGTAGCCAACGTTTTAGCATACGGCTGCCCATTGGGGTTACACACATATCCAAAATGGCGGCAAGTGTGTTTTCTGTACCACCTGCAAGGTTTTGTGTGATTTCTAAATTGCGACGAGTTGCTGCATCCAAAATGACATTATCATTTTGTTTTTCCATCACAATACTGCGAATATGGGGCAGTGAAGTACGTTGTGTGTCTTTTACATATTGTAATAAGCAGCCCGCGGCTCTGAGCGCTTTATGGGCATCTTCAACCCCAAAACCGATTAAATCTTTCGTACCAAACTGTAAACCGAGCTGTTGTTTTGCAGTATCAAGCTCATATTCCCATAATGGGCGGCGACGTAAGCCTTTATTGTGTTCAATTAATGCCATACTGGCGAAGTCTTCAGGGTATAGAAGTTCGGCAGGGCGAGTGCGTTGAAGCTCAGCTTGTAATGCTTCTTCGTCGGCAATTTCACTGATAATAAAACGACCAGAAGTGATATCTAATGTGGCAAACCCGAAGCCTTGTTGGTCTTGCCATACCGCAGCTAATAGGTTGTCTTGCCTTTCATTTAATAGCGCTTCATCGGTGATAGTACCCGGCGTGACAATACGTACTACTTGGCGCTCAACCGGCCCTTTACTGGTAGCAGGGTCGCCAATTTGTTCACAAATGGCGACGGATTCACCCATTTGTACTAATTTGGCTAAGTAGCCCTCGGCAGCATGGTGGGGAACGCCGGCCATAGGGATCGGCTGCCCTGCAGATTGTCCCCGTTTGGTGAGGGAAATATCCAACAATTGAGACGCTTTTTTAGCATCATCAAAAAACAGTTCGTAGAAGTCACCCATGCGATAAAACAGCAGTATGTCTGAATGTTGTGCTTTTAGTTTTAGATACTGCTGCATCATAGGGGTGTGAGATTCGAAACTTTGCTTATCAGTCATAATGTTGTCTGTTTAACGTATTGAGTTAACTAAATTCTGTGAGTGTATTCGACGATTATTTTCAGAGACTAAAATACCACAAATCGCAAGAAATGAGAGTAGGCAAACGTGTTAGCCATGCAATTCTCTATAGTATGACGTGATTATCACAGGGACAATGCATGTTTGGTGATAAATGGTCTGAATTATGTATTAGTGATACAAAGGAAAATCGATGACTAAAAATGAAATTTATGTCGGAATGTTGTTCTGGATTTTACCTCATATTAGGAATATGCAAATTCAAGATAAAAATTTAGACTGCAAGATAAATCTTATTACTATGAGTCTGAACTCGTGCGAGAAATTGATAGTCTAGGCGCTAAGGCTAAAGCGGGCATGTATTATGTGAACTGTCAGCGGCCTATGAGTTTGCAATCGGTCTAGAATATTTCGATGATAGTTTTGCTAACCCTGTATTATTGGCGAAATCTAGCTTGCAGCAAGCCAAGTTTAAACTAGTCAGTACCCGCCATTTAGACGATAACGAACTTAAGAGATTTTTAGCGTAGTTGCCAAGTTCTGCCTATGATTTTGTATCAGAAATGCTGGAACATTGGAAATTAAAAACAATAGAGCTACGCGAAAGCATAAATCAACTCATTGACAAGTATCTAAAAATAGGAAAGAAAAATGGGTATGGGCTTTCTGTCGTGAATGCGGTTGGGCAGCCATTCAATACCACAAAGAGAAAAACAAAAAATGAGGAGTGGAAGGCGTGGCGTCGTGATGTGACGTAAATTACTTGCCCATATGATTCAAGGCTTACAGAGCAGAGCAGTTTATGATTATGTAAGCTCGCATAGCGGTGTTTGTGCGCTAGAACACGATGGATTTGTGAGCTTGCATAAGCTGTCTGATGGTGATTGGCAGTATCCATACTTGGAGATAGTACTGAAGCATGGTTGTTAGTAGTGAATTAAAATTAAAATAGTTTTTTATAGATGAAATAGTAAATCTATCTAATAATAATCTACCTTACAGTTTGATTATTATTTTTATGGGAGTTATTATTTAATTAAATTAATCTAATGTGAGTTAATTTAAACTAAAAATATCAATAAATCAGTTGATAATACATCTAAAAGCTAATGGTTTTTTACTTAAATATCACTATATTATGGAAAATATATGGATGCTAAAATTTTCTCGTTAGAGTCTCAGAAAAACAAAATTTATGATAAAAGAATCAGAAAATATTTTGAAGAAGTTTATAAAAGTTATGCTAACGATTGTTATAGATCAGCAACGGTAATGCTTTGGTCTGTAGTTGTATGCGATATAATATTCAAGCTTCAAGAGCTACAAGATGTTCATAATGATAAAGTTGCAGAGAAAATATTATTAGAAATTAAAGTATTACAGGAAGATGATCCATACTCACCAAAGTGGGAAAAAGAACTTATTAAAAAAGTTTTTGAAAGAACTCAGTTACTAGATACGGCTTCTAACCATAAAATTTTATTGATACAAGAACATAGGCATTTATCAGCTCATCCAGTAATTAGCGATGAAGATACCTTGTTCGAGCCAACACAGGAAATGATAAAGAGTGATATACGAAATGGTATTGAAGTAATATTAAGTAAACCTCCATTTATGTCTCAAAAAATACTCTCTACATTTGTGTCAGATCTTGAAAGGGTAAAAGATTTATTTCCATCTGATATGGCCCTTAAAAAATATTTAGACGCTAAATATTTTAAATCTATGAATAAAAATGTTTTTGTTAAAATATTTAAAGGGTTATGGAAGTTCTCATTTAGATCTGAAGATGCAAAACCTGTAGAGAATAGAGAAATAAATACCAGAGCACTACAACTAATATTTGAAAAGGAAAGGAAAATTATACTGGATTCTATTAAATCAGAACCAATTTATTATTCTAGTCTTTCAACAAATGATGATGCAGTGAAATCACTCATTGAATTTATTTCTATGGAAAAAGAAATATATGATGCTTTAGATGATTCAGCTAAGGAAATCATAAAGCCAGTATTAAAAAATAATTTATCTTATTTTGGTATTGCTTTTTTTATTTCTGATTCACCAGAGGAACATGTAAAACTAGTAACGAAAGTAATTATTGAGAAATATCATAAAGAGTATGGGGATAAAGGTAATTTTCTCAATCCAAAGCACTTTGAAATTTTTAAACGTGTTTGTAATGAACTAGGTTTGGCATCAGAGTTTTTAGATTATGGTATT
Organism: Providencia sp. PROV150; assembly: GCF_028481025.1. Classification (NCBI taxonomy): domain Bacteria; kingdom Pseudomonadati; phylum Pseudomonadota; class Gammaproteobacteria; order Enterobacterales; family Morganellaceae; genus Providencia; species Providencia sp. PROV150. The sequence goes on from NZ_JAMPPJ010000030.1 coordinate 30,575, forward strand.
GCGTGTTTTATAAGTAGTTCTGATTTCGAACGAGCAGACATCTATTTTGATAGAGATATTAATAATAATTTAGAAAAATACTCAGTAGCGCAAATGAAAGTACTTCTGGATGGCACAAATAAGAATAATCAATGTTATTGGCGAAATCGTTCTAGAAATGGAAGTGATTCCATAAAAATATTACAAACAGCTAAAAAAATTATGCCTGATGGATATGATTTTTCTATTTATAGCAACCTTCCTTTTGAAAAAATAGATGATAAGTTAGAAGAGGACTCTGGAGAAAAATAACGATTTGACTTTTTGATGCATACCCTCGGCTCTTATAGCGGGGGAATATAACCCTCAGAGATTCCAGATTATTTAACTTTATTTTGTAAGTTGTTAATATGTTTACGTTGTTAAGTTAAGTCAATCCCACTTGGTCTTATTAACTTATTACTAGTTGGAATAAAACAACGATGACAGAATGCACTACCACCCGTTTGATGTGAGACTACCATGAAAAAGAACGAATTAATTCAAGCAACAAGACCAACTCGTACTCAACTCACTCGTTCGGTAGCAACCTCTACAGCGATTGAAACAGGGCAGGAGTCTCGTCGCTTTGAAGAAGAGATGAAAGCAAAGCGTGAGAAATTTGGGCATTTGAAACTGGCGATTTAGCTTTCTTTTAAGGCTCCATTAATCCAATATTTCATGGGGTCATAGTTAAGGTTTAACCCTGCGTGGATTGCTGCAATGTACTGCTCGGGGTGTTGGATCCAACTTTCATAGTCTAACGGCTGAAACCCTGCTTGTACTGCCATCACATCAGCGAGTAGCCGCGATAAGCGCCCATTTCCTTCCCTAAACGGATGTATCAGAATTAACTCCACATGTACTGTTGCAATCGCTTCTATGACGCGCTTTCTGCTTATATTAGTGCAGGGTGCGTACTTCGCTAGATATTCTTTCTCGAATTGAGCAAGCAACTTTGCAACATGACCCGCAAGGGCAAACATAAAGCCACCCTTGCTAATATTCACCGTACGTAACTGACCAGCCCACTCGTAAACATTCCCTAGCCATTGACGGTGCCAACGCTGAATAAGTGATATGGTAAATTATGTAATATCTCCTCTTTGAACTAATATAAGTCGCCGAGGAGTATTTTAGTTACTGCGCTAATTTTTTCAGTTTTTCAACTTGTTCGGCGGTGACGGGTTTACCTTGTCCTCCCCACTCAGCGCGCGCCCATGAAATTAAATCTGCCATTTCTTGTGGTGTTAAATCATCGGCAAAACTTGGCATTGCATACATACGCTGCCCGTTCGGGAAGGTGGTGGTTGGAATACCGGTTAATACCACACTGATAAAGGTTTCAGGGCTGTCCATGGCTAGGATGGCATTACCTTTTAACGCTGGAATGCCATTTGGTACACCTTCTCCGGTGATCCCGTGGCAACCTGCACACGTAGACATATACATCAAGCGACCAGTTTCCATTATTTGACTGACATCACCCACTTCTGGTGAGCTTGCCTCCGGTAATGGCGCTGGTGGGGCTTTGGCTCCGAGTATTTTTCCTTGTTTATCGGTCATCAAATAAATCGCCATGTCATCAACATCGCTTTTTTTCATCTGACTAGTAGAAAAATGAGTCACTGTGCTCATGTCTGCAAATGCAGAGCCTTGTGGGGCATTGCCCGTCAGTAAAAATTGGCTCAAAGAGGCGGTATCGTAGCCATGTTTGGAAAGCGCTTCTGCTGTGATATCAGGGATCGCTAAGCCCGCTTCTTCACCCCCTTGAAGTGACCGTGAAAACTCGACACCCATCATTAAGTTACGCGGTGAGTGGCAAGCACCGCAGTGTGCCAAACCTTCGACAATATATGCACCACGGTTCCATTCTGCAGAGCGTTGCGGGTCATGGGGTGCATTTTGTTTAGGAAAATTAAGCAAAGTCCAGAAGTTCATAAATGGGCGAACGGGTAGGACAAAGACACCTGTATTTTCTTTGTTTGGCACGGCTATTGGTGGAAGCGACATCACATAAGCATATAGTGCATCAATATCTTCCGATGTGGTCATATGGGTAAATACAAACGGCATCGCAGGGTAGAGATTACCTCTTTCTTTGCCAATTCCGTCTTTCAACGCACGATGGAAATCAGCGCGGGTATAGTTACCAATACCAAATTGTTTATCAGGCGTTATATTCGTGGAGTAAATGGTACCAAAAGGGGTTCCGATAGCACGCCCCCCCGCAGCCAATGGCCCTTCAGGTAATGAGTGGCAACCAAAGCAATCCCCAGCGGTTGCCAGTTCTTGCCCTCTTGGCAATAATTTGGCGACTTCTTCTGAGGTTAGCGGTTTATCTAAATCAGGGCCGATACTGGAGGTACGAAAAGCGCCAAACAGGATCGCAAGCATTAATATTATGAATAATAAGATAATAATATAAATGCTTTTACGTAGAGAGCTGGATTTAGCCATGATGTTTCTCCCTAGTCGATCACGCAGCCAGGAGTGTCGAGAGCGACTTTCCTCACAGCTTCATAATAGCGTACATAACCTGTACAACGGCAGATATGCTCATTGAGAGCCTCTTCAATCGCATGTTCGAGTTGGTCTCGTTTCACTGGATTTTTCTTCAGTTTATCAAGAAACACCGTTGCACCTGTGACAAAACCGGGAGCACAATAACCACATTGGAACGAAAAGTTTTCGATAAAAGCTTGTTGAATTGGCGTTAATTCAACAACTTTGCCTTGTTCATCCAGTTTGGCTTGCCCTTCGATGGTAACAATATTTTTATTGTTGAAATAATGGGCACCAAAGATACAAGTCCGGCTTTCAACCGTTGTGCCATCGGGCTGGATTTCCATAATGGTACAAGCATGGCAAATCCCTTGTCCGCAACCAAAGTGGGTGCCAGTGAGGTCTAGGTATTCATGTAGAAACTCAATCATTGGCATCCCAACAGGGACATCAATAGGACCAATTTTTTGGCCGTTAATGGTCAGTGTTAGTGGCTTGCGCTCAATAATCGGAACGGCATTGTTGATTTTCATGAGAGTGCCTTTTTAATTTTATCTACCGTAATAGGGAATTCATAGAAACGCTTGCCTGTTGCATGGGTTAATGCATTGCTCGTCGCAGGTAAGATTGGGATCATCCCCAGTTCTGCCATGCCTTTGGGTGGCGAAGTTTCTGAAAGTGGTGGTAAGTAATCAATGGTTTGCTGCCAAACGGCAACATCTTTAGCGCGTGGCAGAACATAGCGGTTAAAGTTCCATGTTCCGTTACCTGGACCATCTTCATAGAGTGGTAACTCTTCCATCAAGGCATGGCCGATACCCATTGCTGTACCCCCTTGAATTTGCCCTGAAACCAGTTCAGGAACAATCATTGTGCCCGGGTCCATAATCATATGGTGGCGCATGATATCGACCTCACCCGTCATGGTGTTGACGTTGAGCTCGACTAAACAAGACGCAGGCGTGACCGTTGTTGGGTCCGCTTTGGCGCGTTGTGTTGGTGGGTAGTAGGCAATTTTACGTTTAATAAAATGGTAACCGCCAGTTGTCATTTGTTTTTTCAATTCTTGTGGTGCACCCTCGCCATAACGAACGGATATTGCATCGAGAGGGAGATTTTTCAAACCCACAGTTGGGATATCGAATTCTGCGCGAGCCCACTGCCAGCTGGAATAACCGTGAACAGCAACCCCAGTGATGAGCCCCATCTCATGGGCTCTTCTGGCTAAAATGTCAAAAGGAATGGGCTTCATTCCGCCACCGCCAATACCATCTGGGCCAACGCGAATATCGGCAAATTCAACATTTAAGCCGTTGAACGCACCGCCGCCGGGGCCTTCACTCCAAATGCTTTTAGCCGCAGGCCAGAGGGTATTTTCCAATAAAAAATGGCCAGCTTGGCGCGTACCGAACCCAATGTAGTAAACACCACTTGATGAGCTCATGTCAGGTATTAGAGCGGGTGTCCAATAGGGATCAGTTTTGGATAATTCATCTTGTTTTTTCTGGTCGGCCCAACTGGTTTTAAGCGGTAGTTCTTCAAACTCAGTCACCCCAAACTCAACGACATCAGGGGCTTTGCTGAGTGCTTGCCATACCATCACTTGCTGTGCGGTTGTGCCACCGGTGCCAATCTCTTGCATACAATGGCGCATTGTTAGCTTGCCATTGGCATCAAATTCAAGAGAAAGAATCGTTGGAACACCGCTAGACCCATAAACTTGCTGCACCTGTGCAAAGCCAACGCCGTATAACTTACCGGGGTTTTTCGCTTCATAATCGGCTTTATTTTTCTCACGATCGACCCAAATCGGGTGTTTTTCCGCAAGATTTAACATTTCAACGTTGCGCGGGTCACCGGCTATTACACCACCTTGTGTATTTGGATAACCTTCTAAAATGGCATTACGGCGGCGCAGTTCAATCGGGTCAATATTAAGATTATGAGCGATTTCATCCACCATCAATTCAGTGATTGCCATCGACTGCAAGGAACCAAAACCACGCATTGACCCCGCTTCGACAGCCGGAGTGGCCATGGCGAGAGCAGTGAGGTCAGATTTAGGGAAGTAATAAATAGACTGAGCACCGCGCACTGCTACGTGAGATACGGCAACGGAGAGGTTTTCACGACCGCCGCCATTACAGTTATAAGTGCCTTTTAATACATCAAACTTACCCGTTTTTTTATCACCAATAATGGTGACATCCATCTCAATGGAGTGGCGTTTCATTCCCATTTGGAATTGTTCATAGCGGTCATTTGCCATGCGAACAGGTAAGCCATCAGCATAGAAACTAGCGACCATCGAATAAAAAGGAAAAACCGAATAGTCTTTTGAGCCGTAACCAACAGTAGAACCGGTTAATAACACAATGTTTTCGACGGAAAAATGTTTGTTGTGTTTAGATAGCTCAGCAGCAGCATTAACTACACCAGCAGGAGACTGTGTCGCGGTTAAGATATGCAGTGTTTTGGTTTGCGCGTCATACCAAGTATTACAGTTATCTGGCTCCATCGCGCAAGGGTCAATGGATTGTGAAAAACCATGGCGCTCAATCACAAACTTATCAGGGTTTTCGCGAGCCGCTGCGATTTCTTGCTCAATTTGCCGCGCGTAATCCATCGCTTTTTCTTGTTTATCAGGGCTTTTTTCTGCCTGATGAAGGGCTTGAATAAAGCCACCGCCACGATCTTTACGGATCACTGGGGGAATAGAAATGGCGTGCTTGGGGTCATAAGGTGGCCAAATAGGCGTATTGCCATCGAACCCGCCTTTAATACCTGAATCTTGATAAGGGGAAAAAATAGAAGGCGAAAGTGGTGTGTCACCACCGATACGCACGTACCGTGCTGCACCGTAGTTAGCGGGCGGTTTTGGCCCTGTCACCGTTCCGTATTTTACGGTGTTTGTGGCAAAGCGTAACATCCGCTGTGCTGCACTATATTTATCGAAATCATGATAAATCAAGATAGCAACTGGGTGGCCAATAATCGGCGGTGTGTCCCCTAAAGGAACTAAAATATTGGTGCCATAGAAGCCTTTCCCCATACTGGTATCTTGGGGAATATTTAAGCCATCACGGATAAGGTCTTCTTGTAAAACAACTTTATCAGGTTGTAGATTTGGCCCTAACATTGAAATATCAATGCCTTCAAAGGTTTTATCTGCCTCTGTCGCTTTTAACATAAAGGCATAACTTTGTTTTTTTGGCCAGCCGGGGATGTCTTTAGCGCGGTAATCACGAGCAAAATTTTTACGGCCAGTGACTTTTTCAACGCCATCCCAACGAAAACGTGCTTTACCGTTTTGACCAATCCAATCCGTTGATGGGGCGTCAGAATCGAGCTCCATTGCTATTGCAAAAGGGAGTTTGCCGACCATAACAGCAATGCCCGCAATAGTGCCTAGTTTGATGAAATTGCGTCTAGAAATATGTCCCGACATGTTGTGCTCCCTGATTATATTTTTAGGGTTTTTATTATGAGCAATGGAAGTAAATAATATTTTTTAGTCATTCATTATAAGATCGTTTTATTTCGCTTAAATTTGCTCACAATTTGATGACTAATATCAGATAGCTCAGTAAGTTACATAAATAGTATGGGTATCTGTAATGATATATCAAGAACGAGTAAAGGGATTTAGACAAGAAAGTGAATAATACTGTTGAAGTCATCTTAATATGACAGTATTGAATAAAATAACTGAGCTTTATTAGAATACAATTTATTTAAATGATACTAATTCTTATTAATAAATGATTAAATCAATATGCATTTAATTATGTAAAGTATATTTGTATTCGGTTATTAAATAGAAAACTATTGGGCTCGTTAAATACGAACAAGCCCGATAGTTCATTTTTTGTCATTATTGACGTAAGGATTTAACATGCTCCGGGGTGACATCAGCTGGTTGTCCTCCCCACTGAACACGAAGGAAGTTCACTAAGTCACTAATTTGTTGGTCATTTAGCTTATTGGCAAACCCTGGCATGCTTTGCATATATTGGTTATTTGGGAACGCTTGCTCAGGCAAACCATCTAGAATCGCATTAATTAGGTTAGTGCTATCCACATCACGCAATGTTGAATTTCCTTTCATTGCCACCGCCACATTCGGTTTACCGCTACCGTCATAGGAGTGGCAACCTGAGCAGGTTTCTAAATAAATTTGGCGGCCTTGTGTATTACCTTCCCCCACCCTTAATGGCGAAGTTGCTAGCGGGTTATCGCCCATTAAATAGGTGGCTATGGCACTATTATCTTCTGGCGTTAAATGTTGTGAACTCAGATAAATTACAGGGTGCATATCACTGTAGGCGGAACCTTGTGGTGTGAGTCCAGTCATGAAAAACTGCTGTAAATCTTCTTTTGTCCATCCTCGTTCTGCAAGCGCTTGCGGGGTAATATCTGGAGCAACAAAACGACCTAAAGCACCCCCTTTCATAAAGTTATCTAAATCCATTTCTCCCAGTTTTCCTCTTGGCGTATGGCATTCAGCACAGTGCTCTAATACGTTAACTAAATACTTACCACGTAGCCATTCAGGGGAGCTACCTTGTGAGCTATCGGGGAGTGGTTTATCGTTAAAAAACAATAAATTCCAGCCAATCATTGCCATGCGTTGGTTCAGTGGGAATGGCAATGAATTTTCAGGTGGCGCGACATCAATAGCTGGCTGGCTCATCAAATAACTGTAAATAGCGTCAGAATCTTCCCGAGTGATCCCTTTATAGGATGTATAAGGCATTGCCGGATAAAGATTTTTACTCGGTGGAGAGATACCTTGGGTCAGTGCTTTATAAAAATCATCTTTTGTCCAGCGGCCGATACCAAAATCGGCTGAGGGCGTTAAGTTACTGCTGTAGATGGTACCAAATGGGGTATCGAGTGGAAAACCACCGGCTAATGGTGCACCATCAGCACTGGTGTGACACGCAGCGCAGTCACCGGCAAGAGTGAGGTAACGGCCTCGCTCAATTTCTTGAGGCGTCGCAGTTACTTTTTGTACTGGACCATCTAAGGTACGGCTTTCATACCAATACAGTACCGCCCAAACGATGATAGCGATGGCTATCAACCATAAAATAATTCGTTTGATCATTTTACTGCCTCCTTGATAAGACCAGGAGTCGCAAGAACCACATCGCGTACTGCTTCATAATAGCGTACATAACCAGTACAACGGCAAATATGGTTATTTAGAGCTTGTTTGATAGCCTCTTCTAAGTCTGCTTCTGCAATCGGGTTTCGCTGAAGTTCTTCAATAAATACAGTCGCTGCATTTACAAAACCTGGGGTACAGTAGCCACACTGAAAACTGAAATTTTCAACAAAAGCTTGTTGAACCGGAGATAGTTTTACCTCCCCGTTTTCTTCTTTGGTGGCAGCCCCTTCGATAGTTCGGATGCTTTTATTATTGAAAAAATGTGCACCAGTAATACAGGTGCGGATTTCTTCGCTGGTACCAGATGGATTATCTAATATAACAACGCAAGCATGGCAAATGCCTTGGCCACAACCTAGGCGAGAACCTGTTAGGTCAACATATTCATGAAGAAAGTCTATCATCATGAGGCCTTCAGGCACGTCCATTGGTCCATACTGTTGGCCATTAATGGTTAAGGTGAGGGGAAGGAAATTTAGGCTCATGATATTACCTCTAAAATGTCTTTTGCGCGTACAGGCAAATGCAAGAAATGATGACCAGTTGCATCTGCAATGGCATTGACGATGGATGAAACTACCGGGATCATAACAACCTCAGCAACGCCTTTCGGCGGGTCAGTATCTGAAAGTCCTGGTAGGACTTCATTGGTTTGTTGCCAAACTGCAACATCACTGGCAAGCGGGAGATGATAACGGTTGAAGTTCCACGTCCCATTACCGGGACCATCTTCGTAGAGAGGTAAATATTCATGGAGTGCATGGCCGATACCCATTGCTAATCCACCTTGAATTTGTCCTGAAACCAGTTGTGGGACGATAAGATTACCGCATTCCACCACACTATGGTGATTCAGCAATTCGACTTGCCCAGTCGCTTTATCAATGGATAGCTCGCTAACGGTAGCGACGGCACTGTAGTAAGTGACTCCGGCATTATTTCTTTGTGTATCAGGGTAATAAGCTTTTTCGCGGTGGCAAACTTGGTATTCTTTATCGGCAAATCGTAGTGATAGCCCATCAATCGGTAAACGGCGAGTTTCACCCTGAATAGGGAAATCGGCTTCAGCCCATTGCCAGCGGTTAAATACGTGGCACACTGCGCCAGTTACCCCGCCCATTGCAAAAGTGCGTTCAATTAAGCGCGGCAAGCTAAGCACCTCAAGCCCATCAGCAGTTAAGCCTTCAGCAACCCAACGAGCATCTTCACGGCGAACAACTAGAGGGGCCGCTTGTCCGCCGCCAATCCCTTCTTGCCAAATTGACATGGCAGCTGGCCATAACCCATGTTCGAATATAAGGCGTGCGGCTGCTTCTGTGCTGTGGGTGAAATAATAGGCTGAATTACTCGCACTCGCAGGTGAGCAGTAGTTCGGTGTCCATAATGGGTTTTGTGCTAAGTGGTTTTGCTCATCTTGTGACATAGCAAATGGGTTACCTGTTGAGATCATCGGTAAAATTGACCAATCAACAACAGAAAAATGAGCTTGTTCCGCAGGCTTTCCTAACCATTTAGCGCAAACCACCGATTGGGACGTTGACATACCTGTACCAATTTCTGCGCCACTATGATAAATGGCTATTTTACCCTCGGGGGTAAGTTCTACGCGAGCAAAGGAGGATTCCGCACCTGTCCCAAAGTCTTTTTGCACACAAGAAATCCCTGTACCGAATAGTTTACCGCTATGTTTCGCTTCAAAGTCGGCTTTACGTTTGGCTCTGTCAGTCCACATTGGGTGAGCAGCACAGCGGGTTAACACTTCATCGGCACGAATTGCGCCGCCAGGAATTGCCCCTTGGGTATTTTTCATCCCAGATTTGATGATATTTTTAAGACGGAACTCGATGGGGTCTACTTTTAGGAGTTTTGCGGCTTCTTCCATTAACATATCGGTTGCTGCCATGGCTTGTAAAGTACCATAACCGCGAGCTGAACCCGCATCGACAGCTCTTGATGCAATACCGATCGCAGATAAATCACTACGGGGAATATAATAGATAGCTTGGGCCCCAGTAGCCCCGACCATGACAACGGAAGGCGTAAAATTACAGCGACCACCGCCGTCACCGATAAAAGAAGCTGAAAGGGCTTCAATTTTATGCGTTTTTTTATTAACCGCTAAGGTGTAATCCATATCGAAAGCATGGCGTTTGATGGTAGATTGAAATTGTTCATAACGGTCATTAGCTAGACGAATAGGGACTCCGTCTCCATATAATGTTGCCATCGCACCATAATAGGGGAATGGAGTGTGGTCTTTAGAACCATAACCAACGGTAAAACAAGGGTGTAGGAAAATTTGTTTAATTGGAAAATGCGATTTTGCCAACATCTCTGGTAATGATTCCGCAACTTCCTGAGGGGACTGTGTCGGAATAACAAGATGGAATGACTGTGTTTTGGCGTCGTACCAACCGTTAGCATTATCAGGCTCTAAGGCAGCAGTATCAATGGATTGAGAAAAGTATTTTCGCTTGAGCACTAACCAGTCTTCCGGTGGGTTTTCCAGTTGTTTAGCGAGCTCATCAGCATATAGCATGCCTTGTTGATCTAATTTTCCGCCTTCGCGACCTTCAGGCCAAACGGGTAAGTGCTTTTTCATGCCAATAGGGGAGATTGGCATATCTTTTAGGCTTGAATAAATATCTGGCTCATAAGGATTTTCATTGCCAATTCGCACGCCACGGTAGGTTCCCCATGGGTCTCGTTCTAATGGGCCAGTTACTGCGCCGTATTGGATAACATCGTCACGGAATTTTAAGGTTTCTTTGGCAAAACGGAATTTAGCAAAATCATGATAAATCAATAATGCGACGGCTTGGCCAAGGTAAGCGGGAGTTTTCCCTTCTGGAAGCAATAAATCATCACCATAAAATTCAGGGAAAGCAACGCCATCTTTTTCTAAGTCACTTGCAGTTACGATGCGGTCAGGCATCAGGCCATCTTTTAGCAGATCAAGGTTAAAGCCTTGGTAAATTTTATCGGCTTGAGTCACGCGGAGTAAAAATGCATGACCTTGCTGTTTTGGCCAGTGAGGGATATCACGTGCACGAATGTCTCTGGCGAAGACTTTTTCCCCTTGGACTTTGGCAAACCCATCAATACGAAATTTGATTTGTTTGTCGACCGGGTTCCAGTCAGGAGATTGAAGGATTTTTTCTTCGAATAGCACATCAAAAGCACGGCTATACAAAGGGGCTAAATAAACAGATATTCCCGCTATAACGGCACATTTTAGAAAGTGTCTGCGGGAGAGTTCGACATTGCTTTTGCTCATAATACACCCTTACACTTATTATTATTACATCGGTATTTTTATTTTTATAGTCACATCGAAAAAATTACTTGTATCACATTTATATTATACTTCTCTTAATAAATTTCAAATTAATGATAAGTAGTTCTTGTGATCTTACTGAATATACTTTATTTATGAGATACGCAATCAGTATATCGATTTAAAATAAAAACTATGAATATTGGTATTTTAATATTGGCAGCAGGAAAAAGTGAACGTTTTCAAAATGCTGGAGGTAAAGGAAGTAAATTAAATTTTATGCTTGAAAAAAATACAGTTTTTGAAAAAACACTATTAAATTCAATCGATAGTGAGCTTCCTGTACATGTAGTGACACGGCCTGAGAATGAAGGTGTTATTAATAATTGTTTACAATTTAATATTCCATACTCGTTGATAAACAGTAATGGGTTAGGTGAATCAATCGCATTTGGTGTTAAAAATACGTCTAATTTAGATGGGTGGATAATTCATTTAGCGGATATGCCATACATCAATAGTCATTTATTTATCCGTGTAGCGAATAAATTAAAACACCATACATTAGTCAGGCCAGTATATAATGGTTTACCAGGCCATCCGGTAGGAATATCTGCGAAGTATTATACGGAATTAATTAATCTAGTAGGTGATGATGGTGCGAAATCAATATTACGTCGCAATCTTGTTTATCAATTAAACATAAATGACGAAAATGTTGTAAAAGATATTGATTATCCGAGTGTTGATAACGATTAAGGAACGAATATGTTGCGTGAAGATGTTTTTGTTATCTCTCAAGCCCTTTCTTGGATAAAAAAAGAGCCTATATGGTTGTGTACGGTGCTAAGTACATATGGTTCTTCCCCTCGTAGCCCGGGTTCACTTCTTGTTGCAAAGGCAGATGGTCAGTATGTTGGTTCTTTATCAGGCGGTTGTATTGAAGAAGATTTTATTCAACGAATACAGCATGCTGAATACATTAAGAGCAGCCAAATTGTTCGCTATGGTCGCGGTGGTTTAGAAGCGAAAGTGAATTTACCTTGTGATGGTAGTTTAGATGTTTTAATTGAATATTTACCGAATAGTCAGGAAAGTGTTAGTTACCTTACGGAGATACATCAAGCGTTACTGGGATATACTGCAATCAGTAAAAAAATCACGTTGCCACAAAGAGGTGAGGTAAGCACGGTTAATAATCAACAAACCCCAACCCAAATAGAGCGGGAAGGGGAGAACATTCAATTATATATTGCCGCGCCGCCACGGTTAATTATTGCTGGGATCTCAAATGTAGGTATTTACTGTGCTAGTTTTGCAGCAACATTAGGGTTTGAGGTTATAATTTGTGAACACCGTGAAGATGAGCTATCGCGTTTTTCTGGGCAACTTTCTAGTCAATTTGAAGTCATTAAATTATTTCCAGCTCGCTATTTGGAATCCCAAAGCTGTACACCGAATACCGCTATTGTTTCTTTAACCCATGATCCTCGTATTGATGACCTGACACTAATGGAAGCAGTGAATACCCCAGCGTTTTATATTGGTGCAATGGGCTCAGTAAGAACGAGTGCTCGTCGTCGTGAACGTCTTATAGCATCTGGTGGGATGACGGAGGCGGAAATAGAACGCATCCATGCTCCCATTGGTATTCCTATCGGTAGCAAAACACCACCCGAAATAGCATTAGCGATAATGGCGGATATTGTAGCTCATAAAAATGGCGTAGTTTCATCTAGTTATGTTAGTGAAACGAAAAAAGTAATGGTTACAAATTCAATGTATTGTGATGTTTAAAGTTAAATTCCCACGCCTTATAAAGTTAAATGACCTTTATAAGGCGAAAGGACCTAAAACTAGTTTAGTTGGTATAAATAGAAGAAATAATTTCTCTCATTTTTATTAAATATTTTGAAGCATCATATCGGTCAGTGACTATTTCTATATAAGCTGCAGTGTCGAGTGTTTCGATAGCCTGTAAAGCCTCATCTAATTCATCGCAGGTTGTCACTTTTTTGCAATACCAATCGTCACATCCCAGTGCTAAAGGAAGTTGTGCGTAATTCCATTGCGCAACATCATTATAATAATATTCAGGTTCTTTACAGAATAGTCGTTCAATAAGATAGCCATCATTATTTAATATAAAGATAATGGGTTTTAATCCAAATCGTGCAAATTGACTAATTTCTTGCATAGTTAATTGATGAGCGCCTTCCCCTGTCGCTAAGATGACTCGACGTGACGGGGATGCTAAAGCGGCGCCCAGTGCAGCAGGTGTTGCCCAGCCAATAGATCCCCATAATGATTGGGAATGAAAAGATGCACCTTTAGGTAATAGTGAAAATGCTAAGCCCATTGAAAAGGTTCCAGTATCTGTAAATATTATATCATTAGGTCTAAACATTTTTTCTAAGCGAGGATATAGGTATGATTCAGTTATTTCGTTTGTTTCTACGGCTATCGGTTGACCTAGTGATTGGGCCTTAGGACTTTTGTGTTGATTAAAAGAAGAGGTTGGCAGTGATAGCAATCTATTCTGCAAGGCTAAAACAACGTCTTTCATGGAAATATTATTGTAGCATTGGCCATCAATAATGACTTTATCTTCCATAATATGGATTATATTTTCGATTTTAATATTAGAGGTATAACAACCTGAATTAAAGTCAGACAGAATAGTGCCTATATTTATAACACAATCACTGCTTTCGACAAATGAAGTGACTTGAGGAGTTAATATTTGCCCTGTATACATTCCGATATATTGCGTATTAGTTTCATCTAATACACTTTTATCCATAAATAACGTGGTATAAGGAATTTTGGTTTTTTCAATGATTGTTTGTAAGGTATTTGCTACGCCTAAGCGCAAAGACATTGAGCCTGCTAATATGCAGGGTTGTTGGCTATTTATTAATTTATTTAAGATTAAAGGAATAATATTTTTTAGTGTTTCTGAGCAACTGTTTGGTATTAATGGAACAACATGATGAAATGGTTTAATTACAGTCTTTACAGCATAATCAGCAGGTAAGCCAAAATAAACTGGACGGCGTTCATGTAAGGCGCATGCGATTAACCGCTCAGTCTCTTCAATACAGTTTTCAGGGGTAATAATGGCATGAGCACAGACAATATGTTGGCTCATTTTATAAAAAACGTCATAGCTTCCATCCCCTAATGTGTGATGAGAAATACGTTGTTTCTTTTGTGTTAGGCTAGGAGGCATTCCAACAAGGTGAAATATAGGGACTCTTTCAGCATAAGAACCTGCTATTGCATTGAGAGCGCTTAATTCGCCAACGCCAAAGGTTGTTGATAATGCAGCAACACCTTTAATTCTTGCATATCCGTCTGCAGCATACGCTGCGTTTAATTCGTTGCAATTGCCAACCCAACGTTGATGGGAGTTTGCACAAACACTATCATTTACAGGAAATGAATAATCACCAGGAACACCAAATATATCTTCAATGCCTAATTGATAGAGCTTAGATAAAATATATTCAACAACAGTTTCTTTCATTTAACTTCTCCAGTTAATAATTGTTTTTTACTTGATTTGTAATTATTTATATTAGCTATTTATTCTTATTGAAATCAATTCCATGATAGCTAATAAGGGAAGTAGTGAAAGTGTTATATTTTATAATGAGATTAATGGGGGTTATTAAATATATTATTTAATAAATTAATATAAATTAGTAGAGTAATAAAAAACAGTAGATCTTTTTAGACCTCACTGTTTTTTAGATTTAGAATATAGTTAAATAGGGTCAAGCCTGAGCGGCAATCACCATAATTTCTACTAGTACTTGTTCCCGAGCCATATTGGCTTCAACAGCTGCACGGGCAGGGCTATTTTCTATAGGCATCCAACTTTCCCATACCGCATTAAAGTCAGCAAAATCCCGTTTGATATCTTTAATCCAAACTTGGGCGGATAAAATACGTGTTTTATCACTGTTGCTTGCAGCAAGTAATGAATCAATCTTGGCAAAAACGTCTTTGGTTTGTTGTGTGATATCACCCGTTAGATCATTAGGTACTTGCCCTGATAAGTAAACTAAACCTGAATATTCAACGCTATCAGCTAAGCGTGGTTTTGGGTTGTTACGTTTTATGGACATGATTACCTCGTTAATCCAGTTAAAGAAATAGGGGGTTTTTGTTCAGTTATTAATTGGCTCAGTATTTCCGCGCTGCCTGCGGCAAGTGTAAACCCTAAACTGCCATGCCCAATATTAAGCCATAAATTTTTATAGGCAGTTTTTCCTAGTATCGGTGGGCCTTTCGGTGTTGAAGGGCGTAACCCAAACCAACTTTCAGCATCGTCAATTTTAGGTAATTCAGGGAAGGTATTTTTAATAATATTCTTGAGTGCTTGTATTCTATTTTCACGCAAGCCTTGCTTGTCATAACCAATATCAACCATCGCAGCAATGCGTAATTGATCATTAAGTTTGGCATAGACAATTTTATTGCCGTAATCAGTCACGTTAATTTTCGGAACAATATGTTCTACCTGCGGGTATTCTACGCTTAAGCTATAGCCTTTTAACCCTAAAATTGGGACATTAATATTTAGTGGTTTTAACAATTCGCGGCTACCATTGCCGGCACAAACAATAAAATCATCAGCTTGGATAGTTCCCTGGTGAGTGGCTACTCCTGTAATGCAGTCATCTTGTTTAATGAAAGATTGAACATTATGTTGTAAGCAAAGATTAAATTGAGGCTGCGTGAGTAAATATTGCAGTAGGTTCTTACAGAATAAATAGCAATCTGCACTCTCATCATCAGGGGCATATATTGCACCTACCAGCTGAGACTGTAT
The DNA here is from genome assembly GCF_028481025.1 of Providencia sp. PROV150. Classification (NCBI taxonomy): domain Bacteria; kingdom Pseudomonadati; phylum Pseudomonadota; class Gammaproteobacteria; order Enterobacterales; family Morganellaceae; genus Providencia; species Providencia sp. PROV150. Next base: position 46,388 of record NZ_JAMPPJ010000030.1, read on the forward strand.
GTCTTTTAAAGAAGGCTCTAGCTCAACAATTTCAGTGGGTGTTAATATTTTTTGAAATTGTTTATCAACCGTTTCACTGGCTTTTTGAAAACTTTTATTATCACGGTGGATAATTAATTTCCCTGATTTTTCCCAAGCAAAATCAGAAATATCACCATTGTTACGCCATTTATTCATTATTTCTTGGCTAAAAAGTGATAAACGTAAAAGATGGGCACCATTAATTTTATTCGTTTTACGGTTACAAGCTAATGTAAATTGTGCAAGCCAAGACCATTGTTGTATTGAAGGCGTTATTTTTAGATTTAAAGGAGAATCATTTTTCCCCATCCAACGTAGGCCTTGCAAAGGAACACCGGCGTCTGCAAGAGGAGATACATAGCGATAGCTGAGTTGCCCACCGTTAGCAAAACTGGTCTGCATGCCAACATCGGTATCTGATTCAACTAATGTTACGGTTTGGCCTGCTTTAATTAATGCATAGGCGGTGCTTAAACCAATTACACCAGCTCCAATAACCACCACATGTTTAGTCATAATAATCCGTAACCCATAATAACCAAGATGTTATTATTTAACGGTGAATAAGCTAACTAAACAATTGAGTTTTCATTACTAGAGTATAACTTTTGGTTAACTACTTTATTTCTTTTTTCAAGTGTGGATGCCAAAGTATTAACATAATTTTGTGCAGCTTTGGTTAATGGTTTGTCTGCGCGATGAAAAACAGATACGGCAAGATGTAAACCTTCTTTTAGTGGGTAAATCATCGACTCAGGTAGCGTATGTTCGGCTGAAAAAATATCCGTAATACTACAGCCTAAACCCGCTTGAACAAATTCTGCTGCCATATGGTAGGTATGAACACTAATATTTGATTCTGCAAACTCATGGCGCTTTTGTAATAGCTGAGATAAGGAGTCAGACCCAGGATGGATCCAACGCTCTTGGTCTATATCGGTGAGTGATACAGGGGAGTGCAATGGTAATTTGCTATCCACATAGACTAATGGGATATCAGCAATGGGAAGAACAGTAATGCCCCCTTCAATTTCAAGATTAAAGCCAATACCAATGTCGAGATCTTGTTGGGTTAATAACTGCAGAATATCCGTTGTATGATGTGTACCGATCGTGAGTTTGATATTGGGGTGTTTTTTAATAAATTGCGCGGTCACTTCAGGTACTAAGTTTAGCCCTAAGCTAGGTAGACAACCAATGGCTAGTTTACCTTGCGGATCACGTGATAAATTTTGCGCTAAAATTCTTAGTTTATCTAGATTTTGATAAACTTCTTTGGCTTCTTCAAATAGCAGGTTTGCCTCAGCCGTGGGAATTAACTTTCCTCTTATTCGCTGGAACAAGACTAAGCCAAGTTGTTGTTCTGCATGTTTTAAGGACTTACTTGCCGCGGGTTGTGAGATATGTAAAACCTCCGCTGCACGAGTTAAAGAGCCACATGTCATGACTGCATAAAAAATATCGAGATGCCTTAATTTCATTTTCAGAAACCTACTATTTGCTTTGACTCACCGAAACCGACTATTTGTATTAATTCGCATATTCTACCGAATTAATACAAATTAATCTGAACAACTATTTATTTGGTACTGAAAATGATGAAAGGTAATTAGGCGGTTTAAATTCAATGGTGATAAAAAAGAGAAGGCCAGATGATATACATAGGTTATAGCCTGGCCTTTATGATTGCGTACTAGGTAAAATATGTGCCTATTTCAATAAAGATTTTAATTAAGATACTATTTGAAATATCGACAATAAATGCCCCTACCATTGGCACCACTAAAAATGCTTTATGAGAAGGACTGAATGCTTTAGTGACGGTCTGCATGTTAGCGATAGCGGTTGGTGTAGCCCCCATTCCAAAGCCACAGTGCCCAGCACTAATAACAACTGCGTCATAGTCTTTGCCCATCATTTTAAAGGTAACAAATGTTGCAAATAGAACCATAACTACCGTTTGGACAGCAATAATTATCAGAACAGGGCCTGCCATACTGGCGAGTTGACCGAATTTTAAGGACATTAGCGCCATTGCTAAGAATAATGACAAGGCAACACTACCTAAAACATCAACAGTTGGTTCAAAAACTTCATGCTTAAATACATGGGTTAAGACGTTACGAATAATAATACCGACAAATAAGCACCAAACAAAGGTTGGTAATTGCATGACAGTATCTTTAAAAAACTCACTAATATAGCCACCGACAACAATACAGATAATCAGCATTGAGATGGTTTCAATAACATTATTAGCATTAATTTTTCGTTTGACACTAGGTTGTTCGAAGGCTTCAACGATCGTTTCTTTCTCGAGTTCAGTGCTTTTAGGGATTGAAACTTTTTTCAATAAATGGCGAGCAACAGGGCCGCCAATTAACCCACCTAATACTAAACCTAGGGTTGCACATGCCATAGCTAATTCAACAGCACCAGTCACGCCATACTTATCAGCCAGTATTGGTCCCCAAGCTCCTGCGTTGCCGTGGCCACCCGTAAGTGTGATTGAGCCTGCAATTAAGCCAATAAATGGACTTTCATTAAGCATGACAGCCATTCCCATACCAACGGTATTTTGAATAGCAATTAAGATAGTCACTGCGATAGTTAATAAAATAAGCGGCTTACCACCTTTTATTAAACGCGAAAAATCTGAGCTCAATCCAATTGATGAAAAGAACGTAATCATTAAAATGCTTTGTAGTGAAGCATCAAAAGTAAATGAGTATCCAGCTGTTTTATCGACAATTAATAGAATGATAGCAACAATAAAACCGCCAACAACGGCTTCAGGAATATGGTTTTTTTGTAGAAAAGGAGTGTATTTTACAACAAACATACCAATCAATAGCGCCAAACAAGCGACTAATAAAGTGTAGCTGGCATCTAGGATCATTATTTTACCTCAAGTTAGTTTACCAGAACTTTCACCGTTGTTATTTAACATTAGCGATAAATTAACTTACTTTGCGTAACTTTTGTTTAACAATGAGTTTTGTTTGGGTATCTATAACTTTTAGTTAACTGCGACATTCTTATTTTTTCATTTGTCGAATCATCAAATCCCGTAGTAAATTATTTATTTTCAACTTAACTAGTTGTTAATTATGGTTTTTTATGTTTTGTGTGTATTTGGGTATCATTTATGTGGTGATTAATATTTGCACTGATTTTATCGCGTGGTTATAAAGCCGTATTCAATATGAATGATGAGAAGTGTGATGTACCGCATGTAAGATGCTTAGCAAATGTAGGAGAAGAGGGGGAATGCTACATGATGTCGAATGCGCTTAATAATTCAAATGAAAATTGATGTCTTGGACATGTCATTTGGGCTCAGTATCTGAACGATTAATTGCTTTTAACCTCAGTGAAATGAATGCGAATATTATTCATTAAAATAATAGTGTAATTCTATTTAAATATTATAGCTTAGTTTTTAACCATTTCATTTATGTCATAAAAATAAGCCAGTGATTTAGTTATTGATTTTATTAAAGTTATTATTTTAATTACTATTTATAATAGTATTAGTATCATTAAATATGATAGGAGCGATATGATGGTGACTCCCCCCCAAGCAGAACAAGCATTGGTTATTCTACGAAAACATTTTTCTGATTCATTAATTGCAGTTTATCTACACGGTTCCTCTGTTTCTAGTGGGTTACGGCCAATGAGTGATATTGATTTACTTGTGGTGATTGATAGCCCCGTGACTGATATTTGCCGTGAACAACTTGTACGAGATTTAATGGATATTTCTGGCTTATATCCGGTTGATCCAAAAGGCCGGCGACCACTGGAAATTGTTGTATTCTTAACAAGTGAATTAAACATGCTTTCTTATCCTGCAAAATGTGAATTAATTTATGGAGAGTGGTTACGTACAGAGTACGAGCAAGGGGTATTTGAAGGACAAACTCAAGACCCTGAATTCACACTAATGTTAGCCCAAGCGTCACAAGAAGCAGTAAGTTTATGGCACAAGGAAATATACGGCTTACCTATTGTTGGCCTGCACGATATTCGCCGAGCTATGTTAGATTCACTCCCTAATTTAGAGTTATCTCTAAAAGGTGATGAGCGTAATGTTTTACTGACATTATCACGCATGTGGTACACCATGGAAACGGGACTATTTATATCAAAGGATGAGGCTGCCATTTGGGCAATAGAACTCATGCCAGTGGAATTGGCCTCGGTGCTACTGGTAGCGAAAAAGGCCTATTTAACTGGTGTTTCTGTTGATTGGGAAAATCAACAGGTGGGAGTCACCTTGTGTGCGAGCTATTTAGCTGAGCGTATTCGTGCTTATTCTTAGATGCACATAAGCCAGTGTGTCTTTTGATGCTTTTTTAATACAAATCAAATAACGTTTGCTTGATATTTAATGAATTGAAAAGTAAAAGTCTTATACTGCCTTACTGTTTTATTAACGATGGAACAAAAATGGCTAAAAAATCGATAAATCCAGCGTCTGTCTTTAATTCTTTGCAGTATGGCTTTAGCCAAGCCGTAGAAACAACGGGAACCCGACAATTATTTTTATCGGGTCAGGTTGGTGTGAATGCTGCGGAAGAAACTGTTGCTGGGGGAATTTACGAACAAACCGTGCAATCATTAATTAATATTGAACATGTATTGCATGAGGCCGGTGGCGATTTATCTCATGTGGCTATGCTACGTATTTATATTAAAGAGGGCTTTAATAGCCATGAGGAACAAGCTGATATTGCGCGAGCATTAAAAGAAAAATTTCCAAATATGCCACCTGCATCTTCTTGGGTTATTGTTTCAGGGCTTTCCTTACCGGAATGGTTAATAGAAATAGAAGCTCATGCAGTTTTGAACTAAATTTATTAGAATAGAAAAGCCGACAGTGGAAAAATCGGCTTTTCTGGCACTCGTGGTATTAGTGTTTTACTAATGTTGAGAAATAATAAACAAGAGGTACTGCAAGGATCCACAAGCTAATTGGAATTTCTCTCCACTTGCCAGCAACGGCTTTAATTAAGATATAGAATAGCAACCCACCGGCGATACCCGTACCAAAGCTATTAGCGATTAGCGTAATCATCACCATCATTAATACTGGTAAGCCATCAGTAAAATTGCCTAAGTCCACTTTTCGTAAACCGCTGAACATATTTAGTCCAATTAAAATTAGAGCTGGAGCTGTGGCTTGGGCTGGGATCATCAATGCGATAGGCGTAAATAACAGCATTAATAAAAACATAAAGGCAGCAGCAAGGGCGGTCATACCTGTTTTACCCCCAGCTTCTGCGGCAGCGGAGGACTCAATGAGTGCGGTTGCCGCTGGAATACCTACCCACGGGCCTAATGCAGCAGCAATTGAGTCAACGATAAAGGGGCGGTTAATATTTGGCATATTACCTTCTTTATCTAATAAGCCAGCCTCTCCGCCAACGGCTAAAGTTGTTCCCATGGTTGAGAAAAACTCAGCAGCAAAAAAGACAAATAAGAAAGGTAGGAAAGCGATATTTAATGCGCCAATTAAGTCTACATGCCCTAGTACAGGTGCCACAGAATGTGGAATACCAATAAAACTTTCAGGCAATTTTGTGACGCCAAAAGGAATGCCTAAGAGGGTTGCAAATAAAATTGCCCATAAAATTCCGCCTGGTATTTTGCGAGCTTGTAGTGCAATCGCAACGAAAAAGCCTGCGAGTGCAACTAATGCACCAGGAGAAAGGAAATCCCCAAGCATTAGTGCATTTGTTTTTGGGTTAGCAAGTACTAGCCCTGCATTTCGAAAACCTAAAACGGCCACGAACAGACCAATTGATGCAGTTAATCCGAGTTTAATTGATTGGGGAACAGAGCGTGTAACAACCTCACGCAAGCCAAATTTAGTTAATAGGAAAAATAAAATTCCAGACCAACAAGCAATGCCGAGCCCTATTTGCCAGTCAATACCTTCACTACCTGCGAGAGTAATACCGACAAGAACAGAGCCTCCGATACCGGGGCCAACAATAAATGGTAAATTCGCATAGAATGCCATTAATAAACTGGCAATGACGAAGACAATAATTGTTCCAGTGGTTGCTGCGCCTTTATCCATTCCTCCTGCGGCAAGTAAACCGGGGATCACGACTAGCAGGTAAGCTGCGGCTAAAAAACCAGTAACTCCGGCTAAACACTCTGTTTTCACTGAACTCCCACGTTCACGTAAAGCAAAGCGTTTTTCCAGCCAACTCCCTGATGTTGGCGTATTTATTGAACTGTCAGCCATTAATAGGCTCTCCTATCATTATTTTTGATATTTTTAATTTTCTAAGCGTGCTTAACCGTATGGATAACAGCGTCAACGATTTGACGTGTTGTTCCATCCGTTAATCCTAAATCGGTTAAATGTGGCCCTGCATTGCAGGCAAGACAAGTTCCCTCAATGGCTTTAAATACGCGGTAAGGTGGTTCCCAATCTGCAATTTCACTGCTTAATTCACGTAATTGACGAAACTGAGCGGCTAATTCAGGCGCAGGTAAATCAGATAACATCCCCGCTATTGGCATCGCAACATGGGCTAAAATTTGGCCATTTTGCACTAACGCCATACCTCCACCACTCTCGATTAATAAATTAGCAGCGATAGCCATATCATCGGGGTCACGTCCAAGAACAACGAGGTTATGTGAATCGTGTGAATAGCTTGTCGCAATGGCTCCGCGTAATTCACCCCAGCCCTCAAGTAAGGCTATTTGAGGTAAAGCATCGTGACGGCCGTGACGGTGTTGAACTCGAATAAGACTGAAATTATTCGGCAGTTGTACCACGCTATTTTTGATTTGTACGTCAACTTCTCCCCATTGGGTAAAGCGCGCCCCACGAATATGACGTAAACGCGCACTACCATTATTTATTTCATCAATTTTTAATGTGCAATCATTTGGGGTAATAGGTGAAAGTCGCATGGTATCGCGTGGAGGTAAAATGTCATTAGGCACATTTAATGCATTGATAAGCTGATTATTTTCAGCAATTTTTCGTCCAGACACATACACAGCTTTCGCTTTCAAAACTTCCAATGAATCGAAGATAACTAAATTTGCTTTTCTACCTGCGGCAATCAGGCCAAGGTCATGGCGTTGCAAGCGTATTGCAGCATTAAATGTAGCAAAGCGTAGTACGTCCGTTGCCGGCATTCCATGCTCAATTAAAAGGTTAAGTAACGCAATAATGCCACCTTTTTCAATTAACATATCGGGCGGAACATCATCCGTACATACTGTAATTTGCGATGATAAATGTGGTAAGGATTTTAATGCGGCAACAATATCGGGAAGAAGGTAAGGATGAGAGCCACGAATTTGTAATGTAAGGCCCGCACGCAGTTTTTCAAGGGCATCTTCAGCCGAGGTTAATTCGTGATCAGATGTGACTCCGGCAGCCAGATAAGCTTGGAGATCAGCCCCATTTAAGCCTCTTGCATGGCCTTCTATAAGTTTACCTGATGTAATTCCTGCATTTAGAATTTCTTCCATTCTATCACTGCCATGGAGCACGCCAAACATATCCATAACTTCAGCCACACCACGAACTTCCGGCCAACTCAGCATGGTTGACATTTCATCCCCAGCAAAGTCTGCACCAGACATTTCTAGGCCAGGTGTTGATGGTACAGATGAAGGGGCTGCAACCATAATATCTAGCGGCAAATTTCGGCTAGAATCAATGGCATAACGTACACCTTCTAGGCCTAGCACATTGGCGAGTTCATGGGGGTCCCAAAATACAGCTGTTGTTCCTTGAGCTAGAACTATCTCGGCATAGCGAACAGGAGGTAAGTGTGAGCTTTCTAAATGAACGTGAGTGTCTATTAAGCCGGGTGAAATGAAATAGCCTGATAAATCATGGGTTTCATTTGCATCAGTACGGGTTCCAGTAGGGTGAACGCTAGCAATTAGGTTGCCGGTGATCCCGATATCTGCAAGGCGAACTTCACCTGTGACCATATCGACAATATTGGCATTAGCGAGTAAAAGGTCAAAAGGCTTTTCACCTTTAGCGGATTGAATGACATGACGCCTGTTTTGTTCTGTTATGCTCATAAAAATACCATTCCTTCAATTTAATGACTGTTACTTTATGAGCAACGCAAACGTTTGCCAAGATGATAAAATTTATCATGCGATAAGAAATGGTTATAATGAACAGATATATTGGCTAACCCAATAAAAATAAAAGTACATTATTATGATAGAACCTTGGCAGAGACTGCCAGCACTTACGCTCAAACAACTACAGTATTTTGTGACATTAGCAAAACTGCGCCATTTTACCGAGACAGCAAATCGTCTAGCGGTGAGCCAACCTGCTTTGAGTAGTGCTTTGCGGCAAATAGAAACGGTTATTGGAGGAAAACTAATTAATCGTACCGCTTCATCCGTAACATTAACGGAGCTAGGCGCAGCAATTTTGCCACATGCACAGCAAATACTGAGTGTTTCTCACCGTGCATTTAGTGAAATTCAAAAAATAATCGTGGAAGGTGGGGATGGAACATTACGTATTGGGCTAGTTCCTTCCGTAAGTTCTTTGTTATTTCCTGCTGTACCTGAATTATTAACTCAATATTTTCCGAGGCTTAATATTGAGTTTTATGACCAAACGAATGACGCTTTGATTGATAAACTTATCAATCATGAAATTGATTTTGGCATTGGTGTGTTAGATAGCTCAGTGCCTCAAAATTTAAATATCTTTCCCTTGCAGGATGACCCTTTTGTTGCTGTTATTCATCATGATGATACCGTGTCTACCAATGAATTTCACTTGCCGTGGAAATTGCTAAATAATCGTGATATTGCCGTATTTTCGAAAGGTAATATTCAACGTTTAGTTGCTGCTACGGTGGAAAGTCACCGACTAAAATTAAATATTCGTTATCAAGTAGATTATATTGAAACCTTATATGGCTTAGTTCGTTCAAAATTAGCGATTGCTATTTTACCACTGCTTTATACTGTACATTTACGAGACCCGGAATTGAAAGTTTTGCAATTACAACAACCGGAGTTAACGCGCACAGTCGCTTTAATTCGTAATAGCGAGCAAGCGACGCCACTAATGGACGAGGTTTTTCAGGTATTGTTAAAAGTATTGCGTGATAACAACGTATGAGATTTATCAACTAAGACAGATTACTACCGCATTTATCGTAAAGTTATTTTATTTGAATAACTGAATAATGGTTTCAATATCGATAATAATATCTTAAAGAGCGTTACAGATAGCGCTCACTTTTTATTTAATAAATTGATTTTAAAAAGCTTTGGAATAACTTTATGAATACTATACTAAAATATAGCTGTTTTATCGCCGCGGTTATATTACTTTCCGCTTGTGATGATATGGAGCTTTTAAGTGGTAAAGGTAAATTTTATTATAGTAACCCAAGCGCAAACACGATTAGGTTTAAGCTAGATGGTAAAGATTATGATGTTTTACCAGAAGATAAAGGTGTTGTTTTACTTTCTAGCGGGTTACACCAGTTAGAAAGCGATGAGGGTAACGTGACGGATTTTTTTGTCTTTGAAAATAACTCTGGCGGTATTATTAACCCAAATCATTTTGTTTATTACACATTGTCTGAAGTTTATGCCGTTGATGGCAAAGAAGAGAGGTTTAAACCTGCGAGTTACCCCATTACGATTAATGGGCACGAGCTTGAACTGCCAGTTCGCAGTTCTAATGCAACGCTTATTGATGGAAATATATTTAGGTGTAGCTACCCGGTTGGTGAAAATTTTCCAGATTCAATCACACTTTATGATGATAAGTTAGATGGAAATATTAAATCCAAGTGCTTTGATAAACATGAATTAATTGCCTATTTAGATAATGAATACGGACAAAATTTATTACCGGATCCTGCTAATCATGAAGCTGCGGATTCTATCAATGTGGTATTTATGTATGGAGTCCCAACTGTTACTTTTGATAATGAGGATGTACAGGCAAAGGCCGAAAAATTAATTCAGTTAGTTACGCGGTTAAAAAGTACCGATGATGTGAATATCCATGAAGAATTAAACCAAGAATTTCATCAGGCTATCACAGAATTAGTCCAGGAGCAGGCTCGAAGTGCTTCATCAAATTCTGTTGCGGAAAATATTAAATATAATCATTTCATTCAAGAAATTAATGTAGTAAGAGAAAATGGTATTTGGTTAAAATAGTAATCATTTAAGTAGATTTACTCTTTACATATTTACTCAAAAAACTATTTCGAGTAATAATTTTTTTGAAATTAATTAAGAAAATGCTTATTAATTATACAGAGTAATCTTATTTGAAATAATTGGCGAAAAAGCGAGATTGGGGTAGTTATATTTTTATTAACCTCACCAAGGAACTCGGCGATGAATTTATCCATACAATCTGTTTTCACCGTCATATCAGCTGTATTTTTGTTTTTATTTTCTTCTGTCGCTAGCAGTACAACTATTATTGATACCAAAAAGGAACCCGATGTTTTAGATTTAGTATTCATTCTTGATAAAAGTGGCTCTATGTCAGGTTTCGAGACTGATACAATTGGTGGATATAATAGTGTATTAACTGAAAATAAAGGAAAAAAAGCAAAAACCTACATTACAACTATTTTATTTAATGACAAAACAAGTTTACTCCATAATAGAGAACCCATTGCAAAAGTTTCTAATCTAACACTTGATGATTATCCTGTTGGTGGCTATACCGCATTGTTAGACGCAATAGGAGAAGGCATTGAAAAAATGCAAGAAAATAGAAAGGTTACTAAAAATAATAATGTCCTTTTTGTAATAATTACAGATGGGCAAGAAAATAGTAGCCGTAAATATTCCCAGGCGAAAATTAAAGCTATGATTAAGTCTGCTGAAACAGAAGATAAATGGGATTTTATTTTCTTAGGAGCCAATATTGATGCCATTTCTGAAGCGGAAAATATTGGGATTAAAAGTTCAAATGCCACTGGTTATGTGCAAGATGGGACAGGTTACGATAAAGCTTATCGTGCTGTAAATAAAGCGGTGGAAGCTAAACAAATGTCTGCGCCAATATCAGAGGACTGGAAACAGGAAGTCGAAGCGGATGTGAAGGAACGTAAAAAATAATAATGTGTTCAATTAAAAAGAGATGATATCGCTTCGAATAAAGCCCTTACGGCAAATGTAATAAGGGCTTTCATTTTATAAATATAATTAGCTAGTTTGTTTTAAGGCTGTAAACATTTTTTCAGCAAGTGTGTCTTGTGCCGATTGGACTCCAGGTAATACAAAATAGTACCCTCCACCAAAAGGCTTGATATAACGTTCAAGTGGTTCACCATTGAGCCGTTTTTGAGTGTCAATAAAGCCTGTCTTTAAATTTTGTTGAAAAGAGACAAAAACTAAGCCCATATCGAGAGTTCCTGTTTCTGTTAACCCCAGTGAATAGCTATAACTTCTTCGCCTTAGTTTTGCGGTATAACGTTCAGGGTTACGAGGCTCTGCACGGCGCATATGGGAATCAAATAAAATACGGTCACCATGAGGATCTTTTTCAAACTCAGGATCATCATGCTCATTTTTCATGCCGATTGGTGCTCCTGAGTCTTTATGTCGGCCAAAATCATTTTCTTGATCTTCTAATGGTGTTCTATCCCAAAACTCTAAATTAAAACGAATGAGACGTACTGCTTGGTATGTCCCTCCGTCGCACCAAGACGGTTCTTGGCTGCCTTTTGTTATCCATATTAATTCGTTCATTAACGAATTGTCATCGGCAGGCGCATTTCCTGTTCCATCCTTAAAACCAAAAAGGTTGATAGGCGTTGAGTGGTTATCAATATCTCTTGCAGGTAAGAAACCATCTATTTTCCAGAGAGGAAAACTGTATGGCGAAATATGACGTAGGATGTCACGTAATGCATAGATAACGCTTTCTTGGCTATTCGCACATATTTGCAGAAGAAGATCACCACCACACCATTTTTGTTCTAGTCGATCGTTAGGAAAACTGGTCATTTCACTAAGATGTTTAGGCTTAATTTTATTTAAGCCGAACCGATTATCAAAAAGAGAATTTCCTAAAGCAACGGTGATAGTTAGTGAGTCGGGTTGTTGTTGTGTCCCAAGAATACCTGATTCTGCCGGAGGCATCTTATCGTTATTGATTGACGGCTCTATTTGGGGTTGAGTTAAGTGAGCAATACGCTGAGTCAGTAAAGTAAAAACAGTTTGTAATTGTTCGACAGAATTCGCTGTAGTATTAAATGCAATAAAAGTGGCATTTTTGGGTTCAGGCGTTAAAACACCGGCTTGGTGTAGCCCAAGATAATTGATTGCTTTGTTATAGGTGAGCTGGCAATTAGCAATTTTCCCTTGCGCTTTTAATGTTGGAGCCGCTAAAACTGCGCTACTAACTGCGAGCATTTTTAGGGCATTACGCCGAGACATTCCGTTGGTTTGCAATATACTACTAAGTTTAGCTTGCATAAATATATGCCTTAATATTTATAGTAAACATCGACATCAAGCTCAGCACGTAATTTGGCTAAGGTTTCAGCTTGCTGAGTGAGTAATGAATAAAGTGCCATTTTGTCTTTTAATTGTAATTGGCTATAGGGTTGATATGTGGTATTTGACAGTTGATATGTCTGCATTATTTGGTTAATCAGCTGTTCATTTTGCTGTATTTTATCCAGTGTTTCTGGCTTGATAAAAGGTTTAAGAACCCCAATTATTTTTTGTGCTCCCTTTAAATTAGCGGCAATATCAGTTAAATCAGACAAACTGTAGATATTTTCTTTACCCCCCAATTTCGTTTCTAAGATCATTTCAATAAAATCAGCCGAGGCTTGCACGAGCTTGGGTATTTCGATGGTTTCAGTTGCTACTCGTTTATGCAAATCACGCCCTTTGAGTAATAGCTCTTGGTTTGCCGCTAACGCAAGTTTGGCATCCTTTTGCATAAATAGCTGGTACTCAACAAGATGAAACCCCGTAAAGCGGTAATCTGTTTCTTTATCGAGGAAATAATCGGCTCTTGGGTTAATTGTCCTATCCGTATTACCAAATAAAATAATAATCGGGCGCACTGTTTCATAGTACTGGTGAGCTTGAATATATGCTGTTTGAGCTTGTTGCAGCTTCCCTTGCTGTAAATTCTGTTGCAACAATTCCAATTGTGTGACCATTTCTGCCAATTGATTAGTGGCAAAGGTTAAATAGGTTTGGATTGCATGTTGATATTTTTCTGGAGTGGGTATATCACCTTTAGCAATAATGATGTTGTCCCCTGTTTGCACAGGGGATCTTAGTGCTTTACTTTGAACCAAAGTAGGAATGGCAACACTGAGTATTAAGCTAAAAGACATCCATTTGATATTCCGCCTCAGTGAGCTAGACATTTTTTTTGCTCCGAGCAAACAATGGGATCACAATAGCCCAATAAAGGACAAAGGTAATGACGCTGAGCCAAATCGGTTGTGAACGGTAGGCAAAGAAAGAAGAGATAAAATTGCCAGCAATACCAGAATCATCGAGAAATGCAGTTGTATCCCAAGCGGGGTAAATTAAAAATTCAGGGATAGCGAAATCATATTCAATCAATAAGTTAGCACTTTCTTCTACACCTTTAAGTAAGAGAGATAATGCGAGGAATAATAAAATAACCCCAGTAACTTTAAAGAAGATAGACCACGAAATTAAGCGATTTGTTAGTAGGAAAACATAAAGTGTAAGACCTGCAATCGCAATTCCACCACCGACCTCGATAAAGAAAGTCGAGGCATTAGATGTGGTTAGCGACATAATAAAGCTAGATAGGAAGACGACGATTTCACTCCCTTCGCGGGCAATGGCAATAGCAATAATCAATGCGGCTCCCCACCAGTTATGGTGGGCGGCATTACGGCTTATTCCTGACTCAATTTCGGATTTCATTGAACTTCCATGTTTGTTCATCCAATACACCATTTGGACAATCAGGACACAGGCGAGTAACTCCATAAAAATCATAAATAGTGATTGCCCAGTGTCATTGAGGACATTGAATACACCATAAATGAGAAGAGCCAATAAGATTGAGGTTATAACCCCGATAGCGACACCAGCCCAAAGGTATTTCATACCATTATGTGCGTCAGGATGACGTTTAATCCACGCATAAATAATGCCAATGACAAGTAGCGCTTCAAAGCTTTCACGCCAAACAACAAACAGAACTTGTCCCATGCTAAATCCTTTTATTTCGCAATGATCTCGCCTTTGGGGTGAGAAAGGTGGAAGTCATCAAAAAAAGTGTACGTGCCAGGTTTCAGTGGTGCGATTACCACTACTGAGCTTGCACCCGGCGCTAAAACTTTTTCTTTTCTTAATTGAATGCTTTCAAACTCTGCGGGTTCAGTACCTGTGTTGGTAATTTTAATGCGGATAATCGTTTTTGCAGGAACTTCAAGAACTCGCGGGATGAGATCACCATTTTTCATTTCTAATTCGACAGTATATTTTTCTGCAGCAAATGAAGATAAGGGAACTATTGTACAAGTGATAACCAGTAAAAAACTCAGTAATGTTTTCATTTTGGCTTGGTTTATCCTTTAATAACGACAAACAAAAAAGGGCTTACGCAAGATAACTCCCTTGGTTAAGCCCTTAACTAATTTTAATAAAAAAATTAGTAACTACCTTTACGGCCAACACCTGCGTAGTCAAAGTCCCAAGAGACTTCGAACGGTTGGAACCAAGGGGCTACACCTGTTTCTTTATCAATATGTCGGCCAAAGGCAACTTCTTTATTGTGTGATGGCGGGTAAATTTTATAGGTGACGCGGTATTTACCATTGCCATCTAATTTTATGTTTTCCCCATAATGAGGGCCATCACTCGCCACCATAGGCATAAATGTGCCTGTTTGAGTTTGTGGTTTATCACCGAGTTTAGTAACTGAATACTCAATGGTCAGGTAAGGGATCCAATCGCCTTCTGCAAAGCCATTTGGGTTATCTTCAACAGCGTGAATATCTGCTTCTAAGTGGACATCTGCTTTATCTGCAGCTAAGTGAGACATCGCATGATGGCCTTCTTCGGTATCCATTGTAATGGGCTGTAAATAAACACCTTGGATTTCCATTCCGTTTTTGATCACAGGGTGACCGAGAGGGTACTCTTGAGCGAATGCTGAGATTGAAAACAACGCGAGACCTGAAACAGCAGCTTTATAGGCGAGTTTCATTATTTTTGTCCTTACCATAAGTGATATAGAGTAGTAATGATAATCATTACTATTAATAAAAAACAAGTGATAATTTCTGATAAGTTGACAACGCGTTGCTGAGAATGATTATTTTTATATAAAAATCTATGTGTTAGAAAAAGTTATTATTCTTCAAAAAATAACTTGCTAATAGTGTGCTCTATTAGGCAGTTTATTATTATCTACGTGATATATTTTGAATGTAGATATTCATGACAAATGAGTTTTTCATCAATTTTGTTGAAACTAAAGGTATAGCCATGCAACGACGTTATCTTGATTGTTCAGCTTCAGAAATCGTAAAATTCAATAAAAAGAATCTATTAGAATCAATTAAAGCCAGTGAAGGGCGAATATTGGTTTCTGAAACCATTGGTACAATTCAGCCTGTATTAATGACGGTAACGAATGCTGAATTAGCTGCAAGCCAAGGTGCCGATATCCTGTTGCTGAATGTTTTTGATGTTAATCAACCGATTATGCAAGGTCTGCCCGAAGGGACTGAACCCGAAGAAATCATTCGAACGCTTAAGCGTTTAACGGGGAGAGCAATAGGCGTTAATTTAGAGCCCGTACCTGAGGGATTTAATAATCCAACACAGGATGCGCAGTGGAAAATGTCAGAAGGGCGGTTAGCAACAGTAAAAAATGCCCTTAAATTAAAAGAAATGGGTGCTGACATTATTGTTTTAACGGGAAACCCTGGAAATGGAGTCACTAATCAGGAAATTAACCAGAGTCTTAAAGAGCTTAAAGCTGTTGTTGGCGAAGATATTGTGCTTATTACAGGGAAAATGCATGCCGCAGGGGTTTTGAATGCCTCGGCTGAGCAACTCATAACAGAAGATGATATTCGTACCTTTATTAACAGTGGCGCAGATATCATTTTGCTTCCGGCTCCAGGAACGGTTCCCGGGATCTCGTTAGAATTTGTGCAAAAAATGGTGGGTTATTGCCATTCCCAAGGTGTGATGACAATGACAGCGATTGGGACTTCTCAAGAAGGCGCAGATTTACAAACTATTCGGCAAATAGCATTAATGTGTAAAATGGCCGGGACAGATTTACATCATATTGGTGATTCAGGGTATAACGGAATTGCATTACCTGAGAATATTTTAAATTATAGTATTGTGATCCGAGGGGTTAGGCACACTTACTCACGTATTGCTCGTTCAATTAATCGCTGATTGGTATTCTTAGGTGGTTTTTACAAAATAATTTGTGAAAATCACCGACTAAAAGCAAGATTTGTTTCTATCTATTCTAGTTTTAAATTCATATTATTTTCGATAAAAATTTATACAATTCCCTCAATTCTTCAGGTAAAATTTTGCCCATTTTTCTAAAACAATATTTATAACACAATAAAAGAAGTGAGTTATGTCGCAAAATACTAATCCGGTACCAAAAATTGGTTTCGTTTCTCTCGGCTGCCCGAAAAACCTAGTTGATTCAGAACGTATTTTAACTGAATTACGCACTGATGGTTATCAAGTGGTTCCAAGCTATGATAATGCTGATTTAGTCATTGTGAATACTTGTGGATTTATCGACAGTGCAGTGCAGGAATCATTAGAAGCGATTGGGGAAGCACTGAATGAAAATGGTAAAGTGATTGTGACAGGATGCCTTGGTGCGAAAGAAAACCAAATTCGTGAAGTACATCCAAAAGTTTTAGAAATCACTGGCCCACATAGCTATGAGCAGGTACTTAACCATGTTCACCACTATGTTCCGAAGCCTGAACATGACCCTTTCTTGAGTTTAGTCCCTGAACAAGGGGTAAAACTGACACCAAAGCATTATGCGTATTTAAAAATTTCCGAAGGGTGTAATCATCGTTGTACTTTCTGCATTATTCCTTCAATGCGAGGGGACTTAGATAGCCGTCCAATCGGGGATGTGTTAAATGAAGCTAAGCGTCTGGTCGCTTCAGGAGTCAAAGAGTTACTGGTTATTTCCCAAGATACTTCTGCATATGGTGTTGATGTTAAAAATAAAACGGGTTTTTGGGATGGTCAGCCTGTAAAAACTAGCATGGTGGGGTTATGCGAACAACTTGCTTCAATGGGCGTATGGGTGCGTTTACATTATGTTTACCCTTATCCACATGTTGATGATGTTATCCCGTTGATGGCAGAAGGTAAAATTTTACCTTACTTAGATATTCCATTACAGCATGCAAGTCCGAAAATTTTAAAATTAATGAAACGCCCCGGTGCCGTTGAAAGAACACTTGAGCGGATTAAACGTTGGCGTGAAATTTGCCCTGAACTCACCTTACGTTCAACATTTATTGTTGGATTTCCCGGTGAGACAGAAGAAGATTTCCAAATGCTATTAGATTTCTTATTGGAAGCTAAGTTGGACCGAGTCGGCTGTTTTAAATATAGCCCTGTCGAGGGAGCGAAAGCGAATGAACTAGCAGATCAAGTTCCTGAGGAAATAAAAGAAGATCGTTATCATCGTTTTATGCAATTACAACAGCAAATTTCTACACAGCGATTACAAGATAAAATTGGTAAAGAAATTTTAGTCATTATTGATGAAGTTGATGATGAAGGTGCTATTGGTCGTAGTATGGCTGATGCACCAGAAATTGATGGTATGGTTTATCTCAATGGTGAATTTGAGGTTAGCGTTGGGGATATAGTGAAAGTATTAGTTGAGCATGCAGATGAATATGATCTGTGGGGAAATATTGTTACTGCTTAATTTAATAAAAGCGTTCTAGAAGTGTATATGGCTAACTTAGATAGATTCAGTTAGCCATTTTCTTTTTTACCACATTGATTTACTACTTTTAATTATAAAAAATTGATGTTGATCAATGGTTGTAAACCTATCAATTAATAACTTGATCTAGAATATAATAATTAAATGGCAAATTGACATAATCAGATAACTCTTATCGAAGAATAAGGATAACTATGTCAACTCATTTAATATTTCCAACTACAACACCTGTAAAAGAAAGTATTTATAATTCAGGTAATTATGAATATATCGTAGAGCTTGCTCATACAACCATTGAGAGCGGATTAGCCTCATTACATGATAATAATATTCGCAGTTCTCTACTGAGCACTGATGGGAAAACGCTGTGGCTCAGTCATGAGCTTGATGGTAATTTTGAGATAGCAAATTTACTATCTGATAATTTAACTTATGGGGCACAGCTTAGGTTGTATGCAGAGCCAATTGAATTACATGGAATTTTTTATTACTTAGCACCAGTGTATTCACATACTGGTGAGCCTGTACTCGTTGTTGTTTTATCTACAACTAAGAATAGTTGCAATATTTTGTTTGCACTTACGCAATCCTTAGCAAGGGAAGTGAGTGAAAAATTGAAATTTCACTATTACGAACAAGGTATTTTTAAGGTAGATAAGGACGAACAACGGTTCGCTAACTTAGATATTCATTCAGTTGAGAAAGCTTTGATTATTGAAGTTGCACAAGCTTGCAAAGGTAAAATTCAAAAAATGCATAAAGTCCTTGATATGGGACGGACAACATTATGGCGCAAGCTAAAGCAGTACGAAATTAACATTAAGGACTACAAATAGCTTTCCTATATGCTCTGAATGGTAAAAAATAGCGCTTTCGCGTGTTTTTTGAACAACTACAAAGCATAAAAACAGCGAAGCGCGAAATATTTACCAACATTTTGAACGATAGCCGATAGATAAATAAAGCGTAATCTATCTACTTGTATCGTTACTTGATGTATCGAGAAAAGAAAATGAAAACGATGCTTATTATGCTTGGATACGGTAAGGAGGTATGTCGTTTGTAGCCTTATTTTTTTAGTTTTATGAGAGAGAAAGTTCGTTGATAAAGGTTATTGTTTTACTAAAAAAGTAGTGAGATATGGGGAGGGTAAATAATACTTTAATAACTAAAAAAAATGTAATTTTATTTTGTGATTATTAGTGGTTATTATTACCATCTGAATTATTAATTTACTTAGGTTTTTAATCCATAACAGAGTGGTGTTGTTTTGATCACTTATAAAAATAAGTTATTATTTCAAAATTAACAGAATATTAATCTATATTTATCTAAATTATAGTACCTTTAGGTATTTTTCATATAGTTAATTTCTGATGGCTTAGAATCAAGCCATCAGAAATAATAACGCTATAAGAAGGTAAACATAGCATATAGATTAAATATATCTAGGATAGGTATTAATATATTCGTATTCTTGAATAAGTTGTGGTAGTGATTTTATTCCTAATTTTGTATAAATATTAGAGCGATGTACCTCTACAGTTCTTGGTGATAATGACAGTTTTTCTGCGGTTTCTTTACTGGTATTACCTTCTAATATCATATCCATAATTTCTCTTTCTCTAACCGAAAGACGATTAAATTTATCAGAGAGATGAGTATATTTTTTATGCTTCTCATGCATACTTAAAAATAATTCCATCGCGTTACTAATGGAATTTGATATTTCGATATCCTTGAAAGGAAAGGGAAAAAAATCAAAAGCTCCAGATTTAAAGCTTTCTCGACATAGACTGATAGAAGGCTCTTCGGCAAGCACAATGAATGGAACAATACCAAATGAATTATTTATATTGTTTAATCGATTAATACGATTTTCATCATTGTTTAAGAATAATAAAATACATTCCTTTACATTACCCTCATTAGGATAAGTATAATTACTCATAAACACTTCTTCGTTATTATAAAATCTAAAGATAAAACCAAAAGATTCCATCATTAATTTCAGTTTATTCTTAAAGACATTATCACTTTCTACGATTACGTGAATGGTGTTATTCATCACCATACTCCTGTTGAACTGATTTGATATTCATACTAATCTGATAAAATACGTAGATAAATAAAGTGAAATTTAAATTCCACAATAATATTTTCTACTGATCGTTGTTTTTTTTATTAATGTAATACTGACCTTAATTTATATTAAAAACATCATCTAGTTAAATTTAATATAAAAATAGAAACAATAGTTAAAGTTTGTGTCATTGGGTAATATTCGATTAATGACGTGTAACATTTTAGGTGATTTTACTTATTAAATGTGTTTTTATCATAAAGTGATAGACAGAAATATTGCTAAAGCTAATCAATAATATCTTAAATCATTAGTCATAAAAAGTCTTAGATGTACACTTATGTTGTTTTTTGAGGTGATAGCTCTTAACTTGTGAATTGACGAAGATTAAGTACTTTTTATATCTAACATGTTAAAATTAATACTTACCTAGTTTTGATGAGTGAATATACTTAATGGCTTCTTTAAAAGACGTAGCTCGACTTGCAAATGTTTCATTGATGACTGTATCAAGGGCAATTAATAGCCCTGAATTACTAAAGCCTGAAACCTTGAAACAAGTCCAACAAGCTATTGAGTCACTCAATTATGTCCCTGATTTTTCAGCGCGAAAGATCAGAGGGAAAAGCTCTAGGGTTTCGACAGTTGGTGTTTTGGCCCTCGATACAGCAACTACCCCTTTTTCTGTAGAAATCATTCTTTCAATAGAACAAACTGCGAGACAATTCGGCTGGAGTAGCTTTGTAGTTAATATTACATCTAGCGAAGATAGTGAAAGAGCTGTCCGACAATTATTATCTCAGCGGCCTGATGGTATTATTTATACTACGATGGGGCTTCGAGAAGTAGCGATTCCAGAAACATTACATAATAATCGTTTGGTTCTTGCTAATTGCATAGATAAAAATGGGCAGTTCCCTGCTTATGTGCCAGATGATTTTAATGGTCAATTTAATGCAGTAAAACGCTTAATAGAGAAAGGGTATCGAAATCCTCTTTGTCTTTATATTCCGCAAGAGACACTTGCTGGAAAAATGCGCCGTGAAGCAGTGGAGTCTGCGTGGGCAAGTGCTGACTTACCGCTAGCATCACTTCAGCAACACCATTTAGAGTTAGGCGATGAGCATTATTTAGATGTTATAGCTTTAATTAATAGTCATTTTAAGAATAAAAAACCGAATTTTGATGTCATTATTTGTGGAAATGACCGTATAGCATTTTTAGCTTACCAAGTACTACTTAGCCGTGGCTTACGTATTCCACAAGATATCGCAGTACTTGGCTATGATAATATGATAGGTGTCGGGGAACTATTTTATCCTCCATTAAGTACGGTTGTGTTACCGCACTATCAATTAGGCCAACAAGCCGCTTTACACATCATAGAAGAACGGCAGCAAAATAGTGTTGAATATGTTGCTTGCGACTTGTTAGAACGTAATTCTTTTTAACCTTGCAGAGAAAAGCAAATCTAGTAGCTTGCTATTCAATGGATTTTTTGATCTCCCAATAAATCGCTTTTTCGAGCTTTGCTTGCTGATTTATTGCAAATAATCTTAAGTCCCGCTCACTTTGATGGGGGTAGATTCGACAACTAAAGTTGAGTTCACCATCATTAATAAATACTTCCAAGCTAGAGTGATCGATAAAAGCATTTATTTTAAGTTGATGACCTTCAGGTATTGGCGCACAACGACTATCACTAATTGTATATTCAGGGTAATGACGCATTAAGGTTAATTGCTGACTTTGGTTATCAATGTAAAACTGTACGCCGTATCCTACCCAAAAGCCGAATTTTTCAGCAGGGCTTTGCTGTAAGTCCCAGATAAGTTCTATTTCACAACTTGTCGCATTCTCATTCAGTATGATTGTGCTGTTTTTAGCTAGTGTTGTTGCGGGAAAATGGCTTGCGGACTGACGTAATGTTTTCAATTCCTCTATAGGTTTAGCGATAATTTTACCTTGTTCATTCAGTGTTAGCTCTCTAGGTAAAGTAAAACATCCTGACCACCCATGTTTTTGTGTGGGCATATGGCTTTCCCACATATCCATCCAAGCGATAGCGATACGGCGGCCATCTTTAGCTAAAAAGGTTTGAGGTGCGTAAAAGTCTTGGCCGAAATCAAGTTCTGTAAATGCATGTGAAATTTTATAAGATGAATTAGGAGACCAATTACCAACCAAATAACCATTTTGAAATAGATTTCGATACTGATAATTTTTTGCCTTTTTTCCTTGAGGTGAAAAGAGGGCAACAAATTGTTCACCTAATGGAAAGAAATCAGGACATTCCCACATATAAACATTATCGTCGTCAGTTTTTGCCAGAACTTGGTAGTTTTGATCCCAATTTAATAAGTCTGTACTCTTAAATAAAAGTATTTGTCCTTGATCTTGGGAGTCTCTTGCGCCGACGACCATCCACCATTTTCCATCTTGTCGCCAAACTTTAGGATCTCGAAAGTGCATATAACCATCGGGTGCAGACAGCACAACACCTTTCTTTTCGAAATGAATACCATCTTCACTGATTGCAACACATTGTGATTGGATGATTTGACTATCATCACCTGGATTTGCTAACCAGATGTGGCCCGTGTAGAACAGATATAATTTATTATCGTAACTAATTGCAGATCCTGAGAAACAACCATCTCGGTCATAGTCTTCACTAGGTGCTAATGCAATTGCCTGATGTTCCCAATGTACCATATCTGTACTTGTTGCATGCCCCCAATGCATGGGGCCCCAAATCGCACTAAATGGATGATGTTGATAAAATGCATGGTATTGGCCTTGATGATAGATCAAACCATTAGGGTCATTCATCCAGCCTGCATAAGGGGCAAGGTGGTATTGTGGGTAAAACTGCAAGTCCATATTTTTCCTTGCTGTTTTGATGGCTTCGTTGGCTAGTTCAAGTTGTTTTTTCATTATGGCTTCCTGAATGTTTTTCGATCGCAATAACAAAATAAGCACATGAAATTCAATAATAGGTGCGTTTATTTGCTGGTTTCTTTATACTCAATGTTAACGTTAACAGTTTGCGTTTACTAGTTTTATTTTTATGAGCTGGTAATGTGCTAGCTATGAATAAGAATGAAGGTTAAAAATATAAAACTCGCAAAGGAGACATAATGAAAGTTTGGGCATTAGGGGATGCTGTCATTGATTTAATCCCCCTTCAAAACATGCAATATGAAGCTTGTGCTGGTGGAGCACCTGTGAATGTTGCCGCGGGTGTTGCACGCTTAGGGCAAAACAGTGGTTTTATTGGGCGAGTCGGCGAAGAAGCTTTTGGGCATTTTATGCAGAAAACCCTATTTGATATAGGGGTTGATACTAGTGCGATGGAGTTTGATGAAAAGTATAAAACAAGTACTGTTCTCGTCTCGTTACACGAAAATGGAGAACGTGAATTTTCTTTTTTAGTTTCTCCTTCGGCCGACCAATTTTTAACGATAAATAATTTACCGCAATTTGGTAATGATATTTTGCATTTTTGCTCATTAGCTCTGGTGCACCATCAATGCAGAGCATCACTATCGACAGCTATCGAACAACTCAAGCTCGCTGGCGGGTTACTGAGCTTTGATATTAACATTCGTCCGCAAATGTGGTCAGATCCCGACAAAATGCACCAAATTGTTGATAATTTTGCAAAACAAGCAGATATTTTAAAACTTTCGGATGATGAATTGCTGTGGTTAACGCAAGAAAGTCGTTTTGAGAATGCCATAGCTAAATTGCAAAATTACCCTGCTCAATTAAAAATTGTGACTCAAGGTGCTAAAGGTTGTCAGGTGTTCACCCCCTCAGTTCAAATAGCCGTAAGTGCTTATTTAGTTGAAAGTATTGATACTACTGGTGCAGGTGACGCATTTATGGCAGGGTTATTGGCGGCCATCTCACAATATGGGCTAGTCAACGAAAAAGAGGGATTGATGAAGGTCATCTCGCAAGCTACGGCTTGTGGTGCATTAGCGACAACTAAAAAAGGCGCTATCGCTGCGGCTCCGACACAACAGGAATTATTTGTATTTATGCAGCAGCAACCGCCATTACATCAACGCGATGTTTTTTGATGAGAATATATGTGTATTGAGCAACTAAAAGGTAGCGATATAGTTACCTTTTAGTTTAAGAATACTTGATATAATTCAAATTATATTATGGTGGTGGCAAGTTTTATTTTTTGCATTTTGGCGTATGATAAGTAGCTAATATTATTTAATCAGATTTTATTGTGGATAAATCATGTTGCTTCGCTCGGGAGTAGCTCTTGCTATTTTTTCCTATATCCTATGGGGAATAACACCATTATTTTATCGTTTACTTCCCGGTGCGGAACCTTTAGAGCTACTTGCAGAACGTCTTATCTGGTCTGTGCCTATACTTTTTCTTGTTCGCTTAATTATCAAAAATAAATCTTTATGGCGTGAGGTATGGTCTGACAAACAGTCGATAATCCTGTGTTTATTTAGTTCGTCGGTTATGGCGATATCTTGGACTACATTTACTTATGCATTAACCCACGGGCAGGTGTTAGCTGCTAGTCTTGGCTATTTTATTAACCCATTATTTTCTATTTTACTTGGTGTTTTGTTCCTTCGCGAACGGCTTGTTTTTGCAGAAAAAATGGCTGTTATTTTTATTTGTGCGGGGGTCGGTTACCAAATTTGGCAGTATGGTGAATTACCTATTTTAGCGTTAGTAATGGGGAGTGCTTTTGCAGTCTATGGGTTAATCCGTAAATTTATTCGATTTGATGTGATTACGTCTTTATTTCTAGAAGCACTTTGGCTGCTTCCCATTGCAATAGCGATCACTTGGTGGTTAGCATCTCATGGTCTAAGTGCCGTGACGCAAGGGGATTGGCAAATTAAAGTTCTTTATATGTTAGCGGCGCCTGTCACGATAATTCCTTTGCTTTTTTTTACCGCAGCGATTAAACGGACATCATTAACGGTGATTGGTTTAGCGCAATATATAGAACCAACAATTCAATTTTTATTGGCCGTATTTTTATTTAATGAGCTCTTTGATTGGGTCAAAGGTATTAGTTTTTCACTTATTTGGATTGGTTTAATGTTTTGTGTATTAGCTATTTTACGCAAACAGTATATTAAATTTTCTCACAAAGAACCCTTTATTACTGGGCGCGATAAAACACCATTAGATTAAATAATAATTATTATTATCAATCGATTATGAAATTTTTTTTTATAGTGTTTTTTCCTTGATAGTAAAAGCAAACGATTGCGTATATAATTGGTATCAACTTTTTGTCGGTAAGGTCATCAATCATGAATCAATTAGGTACTGCGCTGTGTAAATCTGCAACAAAAGTCATGCTGTTAGGTGCTGGAGAGTTAGGCAAAGAAGTTGCGATTGAATGTCAACGATTGGGCATCGAAGTTATTGCGGTTGATCGCTATGATAATGCGCCAGCGATGCATATTGCACACCGCAGTTATACGATAAACATGCTTGATGGCGAAGCGCTGAAACAAATAGTCTCACGGGAAAAACCTGATATTATCGTGCCTGAAATTGAAGCAATTGCGACACAGGTATTGATGGAGCTTGAACAGCAAGGACAAAAAGTGGTTCCGTCTGCGAAAGCCATTGTACTTACTATGGATAGAGAAGGGATCCGTCGTTTAGCGGCAGAAGAGTTGAAATTGCCAACATCAGAGTATCAATTTGTAGACAGTAACCCCGATTTTATTGCAGCGGCAGAAAAAATTGGGTTTCCCTGTATTGTTAAGCCTGTGATGAGTTCATCAGGAAAGGGACAAAGTGTGATCCGCTCTCGAGCAGAATTAGATCAGGCTTGGGATTATTCCCAGCAAGGTGGGCGAGCAGGGCAGGGGCGTGTAATTGTTGAAAAAATGGTTAATTTTGATTTTGAAATTACATTGTTAACAGTCAGTGCAGTGGATGGTATTCACTTTTGTGCGCCTATAGGTCACCGACAAGAAAAAGGGGATTACCGTGAGTCTTGGCAGCCGCAGTACATGAGTGAGGCTGCGTTGAAAAAAGCGCAAGACATTGCCAAGAAAATTGTAACCTCTCTAGGAGGTTATGGAATATTTGGTGTTGAATTATTCGTATGTGGTGACGATATCATTTTTAATGAGGTTTCGCCTCGTCCCCATGATACGGGGATGGTGACGCTTATTTCGCAGAGTTTATCTGAATTTGCATTACATGTTCGTGCATTTCTTGGTTTCCCAATTGGCGTGATCCGTCAATATGGGCCGAGTGCTTCAGCGGTTATTTTACCTAATTTACAAAGCCAAAATGTGGTTTTTTCAAATATTGGTGCTGCTTTGGGGTCTGACACCCAATTACGGTTATTTGGTAAACCTGAAATTGCAGGAACTCGTCGGTTAGGTGTGGCTTTGGCGATTGCGGATTCTATTGAAAATGCATTAGATATGGCTAAGAAAACCGCGAATACAGTGTGTGTTTCTGGTTGATCTTGATGAATTTTGCGCTCAATGACTCTAAGTGAGTGAGCGCTTGTATACTTTAATTTTAACTTTGAGATTATCTTCATATAAGACTTTATTTACCTTTATTCCTAGTTTCACTGAAATAGATATCCGCTATCTTTAATTAAGCGAGTATTTAATAGAGCAAAGTTGATGAGCTTAGCGTCTTATCACTTAGTAGGCATAAAAGTAGAATAAGGAAAGTTATGATGATTCATTATGTAGTTGGTTTAATGTCATTAGGATTAATATCTTTTTTATCAACAGCGCAAAATCTTGAACAACAATTCAGTTTATGGGTAGAGAACGAAAAAGATAAAATCGAGTGTTTTGAGCAACAATCTTCATTTAAGTATTGCTTAGGTAAATCATCGAATAAAGGCTTAGCTGTTTTTGACCAAAAAGGACAAGAGATTTATCAACTTTACTATTTTGATAATTGGCCTGATGAAGCGCAAGACGGGGTATATCGAATTCGCAAAGAAAATAAAATTGGTTTTGCAGACGCAATTACTGGGGAAATCGTGGTTGATGCAATTTATGATTGCGCGTATCCCTTTGAAGCAGGGAAAGCGAAAGTCGGTATCGGATGTGAAACGCAAACAGATGGTGAACACAGTTGGTGGGTTGGTGGTAAATGGACAACAATTACACGCCAATAGCACATAGATATTATAAAGCTTTAGATAACCTAACTTTGAGATTTCACGTTATTAGTGAAATTTGTTTACAATAAACTTCATTTTATTCATATGAGTTGCATTTTTTAACTTATTGAAAACAAATCAGAATCGTTATGTGGATCACATTTTTGACCTCATATTCCCTTCCTAAAAACCATTTAAAGTAAAAAACAAACCGCTTAATTCTATATGGCACCACTTAGCATAACTTTAGTCATTTGCTGAGTGTAATTTCATACCATATACACCATGGCAGAGCTCAATTTTTTAATTCAATACAGTTCAACCACTGCCAATTAAAAAACCATCAACGATAAATGATAAGCAACGAAAACACAGCGATATCGTTTTTTAAGATGGTTAATACAAAATCAATGGCATGTTCGTTTTACCTCAGAAGGGTGTTCTATGAACAAAAATGGTATTTTAAAGCACATTCCGTGGATGATCCTCGGGATAATCGGTGCAGTCTGTTTAGGGGTTGTTGCACTCAGACGCGGTGAGCACATTAGTGCGCTGTGGATTGTCGTCGCTTCTGTGGCGGTGTATCTCATCGCATATCGTTATTACAGCTTATATATTGCTAAGAAAGTGATGAAGCTGGACGAAACACGTGCGACCCCAGCCGTCATTAATAATGATGGTTTAAACTATGTTCCGACAAATAAAAATGTTCTATTTGGTCACCACTTTGCCGCTATTGCAGGGGCTGGGCCATTAGTCGGACCTGTTCTTGCGGCGCAAGTAGGCTATTTACCCGGTACCTTATGGTTACTAGCTGGGGTTGTGTTAGCCGGTGCGGTGCAAGATTTCATGGTGTTATTTATTTCATCACGCCGTAATGGTGCATCATTAGGGGAAATTGTTAAAGAGGAGCTTGGCCCGATTCCGGGAACGCTGGCGCTCTTTGGGTGCTTCCTAATCATGATCATTATCCTTGCTGTATTAGCATTGATTGTGGTGAAAGCCTTGGCAGAAAGCCCATGGGGTGTCTTTACCGTTGTTTCAACAGTGCCTATCGCATTGTTTATGGGGATATATATGCGATATATCCGGCCGGGGCGCGTAGGTGAAGTTTCTGTTATCGGTATTGTTCTGTTAGTTGCTTCCATTTGGTTTGGTGGTGTGATTGCTCATGACCCATACTGGGGCCCAGCACTGACATTCAAAGACACGACGATCACTTATGCGTTAGTCGGTTATGCGTTTGTTTCAGCATTATTACCTGTATGGTTAATTTTAGCGCCTCGTGACTATTTAGCGACCTTCCTGAAAATTGGGGTTATTGTTGGTTTAGCGATTGGTATCGTTATTCTAAACCCTGAATTAAAAATGCCAGCTGTCACCCAATTTGTTGATGGCTCCGGTCCTGTTTGGAAAGGTACTCTATTCCCATTCTTATTTATTACCATCGCTTGTGGTGCGGTATCCGGCTTCCATGCGCTTATTTCTTCAGGGACAACACCTAAGTTATTAGCAAACGAAAAAGATGCGCGTTACATCGGTTATGGTGCAATGTTAATGGAGTCATTTGTTGCGATTATGGCACTGGTAGCGGCTTCTATTATCGAACCAGGCTTGTATTTTGCAATGAATACACCACCTGCGGCGTTAGGTATTACTATGCCTAACTTACATGAACTGGGTGGTCCAGATGGCGCAGCTATCATGGCTCAGCTCAAAGATGTGTCTGTTCATGCAGCCGCTACAGTGAGTTCATGGGGCTTTGTGATTTCACCTGAACAAATCATGCAAACAGCGAAAGATATTGGTGAGCCGTCGGTGTTAAACCGTGCAGGTGGTGCGCCAACATTAGCGGTAGGTATTGCGTATGTTTTCCATGAAATCATGCCTGCGGCAAATATGGGCTTCTGGTATCACTTTGGTATTCTGTTTGAAGCGCTGTTTATCTTAACCGCATTGGATGCAGGAACCCGTTCTGGCCGCTTTATGCTGCAAGATTTATTAGGTAACTTTGTTCCGTTCTTGAAGAAAACCGATTCACTGGTTGCGGGTATCATCGGTACAGCAGGCTGTGTTGGGTTATGGGGTTACTTATTGTATCAAGGAGTTGTTGACCCACTGGGCGGTGTTAAGAGCTTATGGCCTCTGTTCGGTATCTCGAACCAAATGTTAGCAGCGGTTGCTTTAGTCTTAAGTACAGTTGTATTGATTAAGATGAAACGCAGTAAATACATTATGGTGACTGTCTTACCTGCAGTATGGCTATTAATATGTACAACTTGGGCATTAGGACTGAAATTATTCAGTGATAACCCACAACTGGAAGGGTTCCTATACTTAGCGAAATCTTATAAAGATAAGATTGCGGCAGGTGGTGCAGAGTTAACTGCACAAGAAATTACTAATATGAATCACATTATTATTAATAACTACACCAACGCTGGGCTGAGTATTCTATTCTTAGTGGTTGTTTACGGTATCATTTTCTACGGTATCCGCGTTGGGATGAAAGCACACAAAAACCCAGAGCGTACAGACAAAGAAACACCTTATGTTCCTGTACCTAAAGAGGGCGTGAAAGTTTCATCTTCACATTAAGTCACCCTTCAACGGATTTGAACATCGAAAGGTGTTCAATAAATGAAAGGTCGCCCTACATTATGTGCTCATGATGTAGGGCATTTGTATTGGAGAGGCTGATGTTTGGAAATCTCGGCAAAACAGGAAAATACCTCGGGCAAGCCGCACGTATGTTAATTGGTATTCCTGATTATGATACTTATGTGCAGCATATGAGTGATAACCATCCAGACAAACCTGTGATGACATATAAAGAATTTTTTCGCGAAAGACAAGATGCACGGTATGGTGGTAGTGGTAAAGGCGGATTTCGCTGCTGTTAATCAATGAAGTGTGAGGGCAATAATGAAACCTATTAGCGTAACAATTTTAACCGGTTTTCTCGGTGCAGGTAAAACGACTCTCCTTAGCCATATTCTTCATGCTGAGCATGGTCATAAAATCGCAGTGATTGAAAATGAGTTCGGTGAAGTCCCCATTGATAACGCAATAATTGGTGATCGTGCGACACAAATTACTACATTAAGTAATGGGTGTATTTGTTGTAGCCGTTCGAATGAATTAGAAAATGCCTTATTAGATCTATTAGATGGCCTTGATAGTGGAAAATTAGACTTTGACCGTCTGCTCATTGAATGCACTGGCATGGCAGATCCCGGGCCGATCACTCAAACCTTTTTTTCCCATGAAGTCCTCTGCGAACGTTATGTATTAGATGGGATTATTACCTTAGTGGATGCTGTTCACGCTGATAAACAATTAAATGATTTCGCCATTGCTCAAGCGCAAATTGGCTATGCAGACCGTATTTTATTGACCAAAACCGATATTGAGCCAAATAATGAAGCTTTAATTGAACGTTTACAACGAATTAATGCAAGGGCGCCGATTTACCCCGTCATTCACGGTGATATTGACCTGAGTATGTTATTAGATATCGACGGTTTTTTATTGGATTCACAATTAAATGTTAAACAACCGACATTCCGTTTCGCCCCTAAACAACAAAATGAAGTAGGCTCGATTGTTCTCGAATTTAATTACCCTGTTGAACTGATGGCGGTTTCTCAGGTAATGGAAGAATTATTACTTGGCTTTGCAGATAATTTACTGCGCTATAAAGGGATCCTTTCCATTGTGAATGAGCCAAAACGCTTATTATTCCAAGGTGTTCAGCGCCTTTATAGTGCGGATTGGGATAGAGACTGGGAAGTTGATGAACAACGCCGCAGTGTATTAGTGTTTATTGGTATTGACCTACCAGAAGAGATGATCCGCGAAAAATTCGCAGCCCTAGAAGTTAATTCAAAATAGAACAATTCAAAAAAAAGAATTTCAAAAAAAAGAATTTCAAGAAAAGAAATTCAAAGTCATTAGCGGCGTAGCAAGGCGGCAAAAGAGCCAATCCCTAGGAGCATACACAAGTATGTGACTAGGGTTGGCGAATGCAGCCAACAACGCTACGGCGTTAAGGGCGTGCTTTAGCGGCCATAATTTCAATAATCTGCACGTCAGTATGTCTCATAGAACCCGCAGCTAAAGAACATAAATTGGCAATGGACTGGTCGACATCATCAGAAACAATACCATCCGACCCTCTGACACAGCTATTATCTAATGCCATTAGCACGGCTTTATAAGCGGCACTCGCACTGGTTGACACCTTCATTGCACAACTGTTTGATGCACCATCACAAATCATACCACTAACATCACCAATCATACTGGAAATTGCCATTGCGACGACTTCATAGCGGGATTCTAGTAACCAAGCGATGCCTGCAGCAGCCCCCATAGCTGCTGTTGTCGCAGCACATAGTGCCGATAACGCAGGAAGCTGGTTGTGAATATAAATAGCCATTAAGTGTGACAACATTAAGGCTCGAGCCAGTTGCTCTTCAGAAGATTGCAAATAATCTGCAGTGACAACCACCGGCATGGTTGCTGCAATACCTTGGTTACCTGACCCTGAATTACTCATTGCGGGCAACACAGCCCCTCCCATGCGTGCATCAGAAGCCGCGGAGGTACGGATCATAATTTCTGACATTAAGTCTTTTGAAAGCAAACCACGGTCTCGCTGGGTTTGTAATGTTTTGCCGATATGTAAGCCATAAACATTGCGTAAACCTTCTTGAGATAAGGCTTCGTTTAAATGCGCGGCTTCAAGAATAAAACGAATATCCTCTAAAGGCGCTTCGGTGGCAAATTGATAAACAGATTTAGCAGTGACTGGCGGTAGTGGGATGTCAGCTGCACAGTCAACTGGAGATTCATGGTGAGGTTGAGCCGTTGTGGCATCAAATACGGTGTGATTGTTATGAATAATTTTAACAATATTCGTATGTGACCCCGCAATGATGACGGTTGCGGATTCTGTTTGGGTATATACCGTGGCTTCGGAGTAGATAACATCGTCGCAAGGGTGCTTAATATCAACGGTAATAGCCCCTTGTGCTAACATGGTTTTACTTAATGCAATGGCATCCTCAGATGCTGATTTTAATACTTCTAAACCTGCTTCAGCATCACCGCCAACTGCACCAAGGGCTGCAGCAATGGGTAGACCAACCATTCCTGTTCCGGGTACGGTTACGCCCATACCATTTTTCATGAGGTTAGGGGAAACGAAAGCACAGACTCGGGTCACTTTGCCATTAAGAAATGAAGCCGCTTTGGCGGCAGCATATGCCAATGAAATTGGCTCAGTACAACCTAAGGCAGGCTTTACTTCTTGCTTTACTGCGTTGATAAAATATTGCCAAAGTAGTGGTTGTGATTGAGCATGCATGGCAAGTCCCCTTAATAAAATCTTTTTTGATTTTATTATTTTAAACAACAGTCTGGAGAAAAACTTCACTAAGTTAGGGGATTTAAAGAGAGTGGAGAGAAATATTATCTCTAATTTGAATTATAAAAATGAAAAATTTCTAACTTTGAGCTTAGTCACAAAAGTCCTGCCTATAATATTCGGCAGGACTGAGTGATAACTGAACAGATTAGCTTTCTACATCAAGACGCTTACTTTGCCACTTACGTGAACGCCAGCGCCATGCATTGGTTAAGCCGCGCAACCATTCATCAGCAAAGAAACCTAACCAAATACCTAAGAGGCCCATCTCCATTTTTATGCCTAAGAAGTAGCCTAATGGGATAGCGACGCCCCACATAAAAATAATAGCGGTACACAGAGGAAAGCGAGCATCGCCAGAGGCACGCAAGGCATTTACCATCACGATATTAATTGTTCTGCCGGGCTCTAAGAACACCGAAAGTAAAAATAATGGCAGCAGTACCTTAATAATACCTTGGTCATCAGTAATATTATTTAAGATAGGATCACGGAATAACCAAAAGGCAATAACGACACCAATTGTTACGTAAAAACCCATTTTAAGGCTTTTTACACCGCGCCTAAAGGCATCTTCAAAGCGTTTTGCCCCAACAAGGTGGCCAACCATAATTTCATTACCAATACTGATAGAGATCCCGAACAGCATGATAAACAATGATAATTGGAAATAGAGCGTTTGTGCCGCAAGAGACGTTTCCCCCATGAGGCCGATAAACGCAGATGCGGTCATAAAATGGAGGATCCACACAAGATTTTCCCCCGCAGAGGGTAATCCAATATGTAAAATCTTACCCAACATTTTCCGTGACCAGTGTATTAACATCATTGGGATAAATTTAATTCTCAGCCCATAAAACAGTAGGCAGAAAAGTAAAATAACGGCAACAATACGCCCAACGACTGTTGACCAAGCAACGCCTTCAAGACCGTATTGTGGTAAGCCGAAGAAACCATAAAGCACGATGATATTACCAAATACTGTAATCACATTAGCGATTAGTGTGACCCACATTGCGGGTTGTGCTTTACCATAAACCCGCAAGCATGCCGCTAAAATAATTGAAATTGCTTCAGGGATTAAACAAATCCCTAGAATACGTAAATAAGTATAACCATCAGCCATTAAATGCGATGGCATATTCATAATAGTTAAAATGCTATAGCCAAAAAATAACGCAACTAATGCGCTGGAAAAACCAAGAATAAAGTTAAACGCGATTGAAATATGAATCGCTTGGCTGGCTTTTTCTCGGCGGCCTGCCCCTAGGTATTGGGCTATAACAACGCTACACCCCACACTGATAAAGTTAAAAATAGTGATAAATAGGTCAAACACTTGGTTTCCCACCCCCATAGCAGCAAGGTAGGCTGTAGACACGTGACTAACCATGTAGGTATTAATTAATAATGTGGCCAAATGAAGAAAAATATCGATAAAAATTGGCCAGCTGAGCGAAAAGAGTGACCGCTCAGTCACATCGGATTGATGCATTGAGAACCTTTATATATTCATGAATGATAGGGAAAGCTTTCTGATGGGCTAATTCTACATGGATTTCAACAATGAAAATAGGGTTAAAATGCGTCTGATTTAATTAGGCTAATGTTTTGTTTACTTTTAATTATTCTGTTAAATTCAATTTCGCTATAAATAATTTAATAAGCAACATCAGAACTGTATAGGAGCAAAAATGACAAAAATTAAAGCAGCAATAGTGGGCTACGGTAACATTGGTCGCTATGCACTAGAAGCTGTTCTGGCCGCTGAGGATTTTGAGTTAGTCGGGGTAGTTCGTCGCAATACGCAAGATATTCCTGCTGAGCTTTCTGGATATAAAGTGGTTGATGATATTGAAAAACTTGGGAAAGTTGATGTTGCACTCTTGTGTTCACCAACGCGTGCTATCGGCCCATTAGCAGCTAAAGTTTTGAGCCTCGGTATTAATACGGTTGATAGTTTTGACGTGCATTCAGATATTGTGGCGCTAAAACACAGCTTAGATGACGTTGCGAAACAGCATAATAGCGTGGCGGTTGTTTCTGCCGGATGGGATCCTGGCTCGGATTCGATTATGCGTACATTGATGCTAGCAATGGCACCAAAAGGGGTAACTTATACGAATTTTGGTCCAGGGATGAGTATGGGACACAGTGTGGCCGCTAAAGCTATCAATGGCGTAAAAGATGCCCTTTCTGTCACAATTCCATTAGGAACAGGGGTTCATCGTCGTATGGTTTATGTTGAATTAGACGGTGGCGCTAAGTTCGATGAGGTGGCTCAAGCGATTAAAGCAGACAGCTACTTTTCTTCTGATGAAACACATATTCGTCAGGTGGATAGCATTGATGCATTAAAAGATGTTGGGCACGGTGTGCACATGACTCATAAAGGGGTTTCAGGGGCAACACATAACCAGTTGTTCGAATATTCAATGCGCATTAATAACCCTGCACTGACTTCTCAATTTATGGTTTCTGCCGCACGAGCGACGATGAAACAAGCAGCAGGCGCATATACAGTGATTGAAATTCCACCAGTGAATTTCTTACAAGGTGATTTAGATACGCTGATCGCCAAACTGGTTTAATTAAATTTAATCTATCTGTGGCATGACATTTATTCGTTCATGCCATCTTGTCGATATTTCTTACACTTTACCTCGCTTTGAACCTGCCATTCAGACTTTAGCCACTGTTTATTTTTTGTGTGATCAAGTAGCTTATTAATAAAGTGATATTGGTGAGATGGAGTGAGCTAATGGTAAAACCACCAAGGAATGGGAAAGATAAAAACCAAGGTTTTTTCCCAGAACAATCTTCAGTAAAAAGTGTGAAGGAGAACCCGCATTCTTTCAGTATTATTCGTGCTTTTTCTAAAATAATAAACTACGGTTTTTCATTGTTTTATGTTGGTTTTATTCTATCTGTATGGTTTTTTCCTGAATACTATACGGTAGAAATTATTTATAACCTGACGTTGATCCTGATTTTTGAATTTATTTTAGTTCACTCGGGCGTCTTTATGGCGGTATTTCGTGATTGGCGAGTATTAACGTTATTTGCTCTTTTCTATGGTCTTTTTGCACTGGCCATCAATATGTCAGTATTAGGTGATTCCCCATTAATTTTATATTTATACAGTGCCACTGTTGCCAATCGAATGCTTTTTGGTTTAACCAGCCGAACAGAGCAAGAACGTTCAGAAAATATGGGCTATTCAGCATTAATGGCACTCAATTTTATGTTCTGTATTTTCTCGGTGTTAATTTTATCTTTCCTCGTGCCTTATGGCGGATTAACGCCTGAATATTTAAGATCGATTGACTATTATTCGAGTATTTCTAGCGGTGGTGAATTCCCGGAGAAACCCCATGTGGCTTTTGCCTTTGGCGTGCTCTACTTTGGTATGCCTATATTTATGGCTTGTCTAACACATTTCTTATGCAAAGGGCATTCTATTTACCAGAAAAAGGGAAGTAACTTTCGTGGCTAGAAAGATAAAAAAACGCCTACCGAAGTAGGCGCCTGGTGTTGGCAAAATATAAAGTAAAAAAACTAACGTGTAATTGATTTAAATTTTTGTGTGGTGGCGGTTAATGCCACTTCTGTTGGTAAACGTTCCATTGAGCTGGCACCATAGAAACCATGGCAATCAGGGCAGTTGGCTAAAATATATTCAGCATCTTCAGGGGTGGCTATTGGGCCACCGTGGCACAGAACAATCACACCTTCGCGTACTGATTTTGCCGCTTTTGCCCATTCATTGATTAGTGGAACGCAATCTTTGAGCGTCAGGGCGGTTTCTGCTCCAATATTCCCCCCAGTCGTTAGCCCCATATGTGGCACAATAATGTCGGCACCAGCTTTAGTCATCGCAATGGCATCTTCAGCGCTAAAAACGTAAGGCGTAGTGAGCAAATCTTTCTCATGAGCGAGACGGATCATCTCAACTTCTAACCCATAGCCCATTCCTGTTTCTTCTAAATTGGCGCGGAAATTGCCATCAATTAAGCCGACGGTAGGGAAATTTTGTACTCCTGCAAAACCTGTTGCTTTGATATCATCAAGGAATTTATCGAATTGGCAGAATGGGTCTGTTCCATTCACACCCGCAAGGACAGGAGTATGTTTTACTACGGGTAAAACCTCTTTTGCCATATCCATAACGATTTCATTCGCATTGCCATAGGCTAATAAGCCTGCAAGTGAACCTCTACCTGCCATGCGGTAACGGCCTGAGTTATAGATAACGATTAAATCGATACCGCCCGCTTCTTCACATTTAGCAGATAGCCCTGTTCCTGCGCCACCACCGATGATTGGTTCTCCCCGAGCAATCATGTCTCTAAATTTTTTTAATAAATCTGCGCGGTTATGTTTCATAGTTAACCTCTATTATTTGTTCAAAATTTCCTGGTGAAGCTGAATAACCTGGTCACAAAACTCTGTGGAGTTAATATGATAAGGACTCAAAATAAGTTGTCTTTTCTCTGTTATTATTAAATTTGCTGTTAAAGCATCAATGAAGGCTTGATCTGCGATAGGATCCCAAAATGGAGCACCATCAACATCTAATGCTGAAAAGCCTGCTGTTGGGATGATAAAGCGCACTTCACCATTACAACGATTTAATTTTTCTGCAATCCAACGACCCATTTGCTGATTTTCTTCTTTGGTCGTTCTCATTAAAGTGACTTGAGCGTTGTGATGATAAAATAAGCGATTTTGGTAGTGTTCGGGCACAGTCGAAGGGCGGCCGAAATTCACCATATCGAGAGCTCCACAAGACATCACGCAAGGGGTTTGAGTGCGTTCAATGGCACCAAAACGGTCTTCATCACAAGCTAATACCCCACCAAATAAATAATCACATACTTCGGTGGTTGTAATATCTAAAACAGAATGTAATAACTGGCTATCAATTAGTTTTTCCATGGCTTTGCCACCACTGCCTGTCGCATGGAAGACTAGACAGTCATATTGCGCCTCTAACTCTGTTGTGAGCTGCTGTACGCATGGGGTCGTTACTCCGAACATGGTTAGTGCAATTGCTGGTTTTAAGTCATGCGGTTGTTCTTCGTCGTCAAACCAAACAGCTCCTGCTATTTGATTAGCAGCATTTTTTAATACTTTGCGGGAAATGATATTCAAACCTGATACATCAGTGACGGAGTACATCATCGAAATATCACTCGCGCCGATATAACCAGAAATATCCCCTGATGCCATTGTGGAAACCATTAATTTTGGAATACCTACGGGCAATACTTGCATGGCGGGTGTAATGAGTGCGGTTCCACCCGAACCACCTAAACCAAGAATAGCGGCAACATCTGTTTGTGCGGCAAGATAAAGGCTGAAAGCCTGTGCCATAGCTTCAATGGCTTTACCGCGGTCACCACAGAAAACGGCCTCAGTACCAAGTGGATGAAAACTTGCGACAGTGTGTGCGCTGATATCTGCGTTTTTTTCTAATTGCGTTGGTTGTGTTGTCAGGTCAACAGTACGTACCGCCAATCCGGCGTTTTTGATTAATTCACTAACATAAAATAGTTCAGCACTTTTAGTGTCAAGCGTCGTTACAATATAAATAAAACCCGGATGTTTTTTCATATACAAACCCTTTCAGAGTAAAACGAGCGTTGAATTTTTCATCATAATGAGACTATAGTATCATTATGATTGACTGTAAAATGAGATTGTAGTCTCATTTCTGGTTTATTATGACGTTATTGACTGATAATGTTTTTATCCTATTGATAAAATAGTATAAATTATTATTTATAGGCCTGAGCTATTTTGAGTATATTTGGATATTTAAAAGATATAATTGTGATTGTTATGATTTTTGCTATTACTTTTAAATCACCTTTATGAATAATTTCTTTAAATCATCAACCAAGTGCATTTACCTATTCACACTTATATGTTTTCATGAGCTCTAACTCATTTTATAGTAAGTGGCAGTATTTTAAGGATAAATTAATGTCTAAAACTAATTCACATTCAGAATACAAAGGGACACGAAAACGAACCTATGTATTGTTGATTAAGACGGCTTTAGATTTATTTGAAAAAGGGGCGATGCCTTCTGTTTCTGAGTTGGCACTTGAGGCGGGAGTTTCTCGTGCGACAGCTTATCGTTATTTTCCGACACAAGCCGATTTAATTACCGCAACGGTTAATGAAAGTTTAGGTCCTATTTTAACTTGGCGCCCGCAAAGTGAGCAAACCGAAGAGCGTATTGACGAGTTATTAACCTATGCTTTTCCACGTATGTTTGAACATGAAGGTGTTTTACGAGCCGCGCTGCAAGTATCATTACAGCAGTGGGCACAGGGGCGAGCAGCTCCACAAAGCATTAAAGATAAGCGTCTAGAACGCGGTAATCGTAAAGAAATTCTTGCAATGGTCACATCGCCAATGAAATCAGAATATCCGCAAGAAATTATTGATAAAGTGATTCGTGCTTTTTCTGTTATTTATGGTTCCGAAATATTTTTAGTACTAAAAGATATTTGGAAAATGGATGATGCTCAAGTAACACAATTAGCACAATGGATGTCCAAAGCGGTTATGAACCAAGCTCATGCTGATAACATAAAGAGAAGGAAATAAATTTTTCACTGTACCGTGTCAATCTAAGTTAAAAAGATTTTTTCAGACCAAGTTAAAATAATAAGATCAAAACCTAATAAATAGATAAATGTTGGTGGATATCACTAGGGTGATAAATAAATAAAAACTAAAGCTATATGGCTTAAATAATATGATATAAATTAGGGATATAAAAAGACTTAATGGTTAATACCATATGAAGAAATTATTAAAAATGATAGGTGGGATTTCCATCTGTGCTTTAATCGGTGGCGGGCTTACTTACCTAGGAGTTCCCCTTGCATTGATGTTTGGCCCGATCATTGCCATTATCATTTTTCATCGTTTTGGTATTTCCTTCGCAATTCCTAAACACACCATTAGTTTTGTTCAAGTCACGTTGGGAACCTCTGTGGGCTTGATGTTCAATCAAGTATCTCTTAATGAAGCGGACAATTTATTTCTTTTATTATTGATGTTGGTTGTTTGTTTGGCTGTGCAATTTTCGTTTAGTTTTTTTTGGTTTTACCGGAAAGTCGGTTGGACAAAACAAGAGGCAATGCTTGGCTCTGTACCCGGTGCTATGGCGGCAATCCTCGCATTAACAGACCACACCCATACACCGCCTCAGAAAATTGTTATTTCCCATACAATTCGCTTAATTATTCTTATCTTATTAGCAGGAATTGTTGTTGGCAGCGACGGTGACCCGCAACCGATAATAGAATTGCCAGAATTGACATTAGTTTCAACGGCATGGCTACTGCTTATTATTGCTGTTGGGGTGATTTCAGGGGCCATTTTACAGCGTTTAAAAGTTCCTGCGCCTTTTATGTTGACGTCATTAGCGGCGGCAACACTCATTCAAGGTTGGGCTGATATCCCATTGAATTTTCCACTGATGTTGACTGAACTTAGTATGGTATTGATTGGGATGAACATTGGTAACCATTTCATTGTGTTCCCACTTTCCTCGTTGATTAAAAATATATACTCTTCAGCTCAAGTCGTGGTGGTTAATATCGTGCTGACTTTTCTTATCACGGTATTTGCATCTTGGATTACAGGCTATGATATTTCGGTGTTACTGTTAGCTTGGGCCCCGGGAAGTATGGAAGCGATGACATTCGCAGCAATTACCATGAATTTAGATGCAGGCTTTGTTATGTCAAACCATATTATCAGGATGGTAATTATTCAAAGTATTCCATCGATAGCTTTGTTTTGGCAAGAAAGAAGGCAGAAAAGAAAGAATAATTTAGAGTAAAGAAAGAAAACATGCAGGCGATATTTTGGCATGTTTTCTTGATGGGCTTTCTTATCAGCTTACTTGACGTAAGCAAAGAGGCCAAGAGAATCCCGTGCAAGGGACTGGCATTTAAACTCAGTGGTGAGTGGTATCCCTTTTAGGTCACTATAACTTTCTTTGTTAAGGGCGGTCATTTTTTCCGCATTATAGTTGCTAAGGTCCCATTTGTTACTTTTAGCAAAGTAAACAATGGCACGTTCAATTTCTCTATCTGGGATTTGTGAATACCCGCAATCATATTTTAGATAAATAAAAACAGCCGTGAGATCAGCAAGATCTTCAGCTTCGTTGTTGGAAAGAGCTCTGACAGAATTGGTTATCCCCAACAGAGTCATTAAGCATGACATCAATATAAATTTGCGCATTCGTTATTCTATCTGTTTTCTATGTCAAGTTACGTTAGCATAAGAATAGAATTGTTAGTCAACTATATTTTTCTTAAATCCATGTAATAAACCCACATTTTTAGAGTGGCTTTATTGACCTTCCTGTAAGGGGAAGCTTTATCATACCTCCATTAAACCATGTTTTGCTTCGAAAGTGTAATTTGTCATAAATTACACCACTGATGATTATCGATTTGATAAATAAAAGGAAGGTTATCAATGCTACGTCGCGATTTTCTTAAGTTAAGTGCTATCACATATGCTGCAAGTGCGCTGCCTATTTGGAGCCGCATCGCGGTAGCAGCAGGAAATTATCCAACATTAGCGATTCCACCCTTATTGGAGCCTGATGCGCAAGGCAACATTCAGGTCGTTATTCAGCAGGGCGTTTCGCAATTTGTTCCAGGAAAGCAAACGACGACATGGGGTTATAACGGTAATTTATTAGGCCCTGCAATTAGTTTGAAAAATGGACAAAATGTTAATATCAATATTATTAACAAACTGGCAGAAGACACCACGGTTCATTGGCACGGTTTAGAGATTTCAGGTGAGCAAGATGGCGGCCCTCAAGCGATAATCCAACCAGATACAAGCCGTAAAGTGAATTTTACGGTAAATCAAAGCGAAGCGACATGTTGGTTCCATCCTCATACTCATGGAAAAACCGGCTACCAAGTGGCGATGGGGTTAGCTGGTCTTGTATTAATTAAAGATGATGACAGCACAAAACACGGCTTACCAAGCGATTGGGGTGTTGATGATATTCCTGTCATTTTGCAAGACAAACGCTTAAAAGATGATGGGCAAATTGATTACCAGCTTGATGTGATGAGTGCGGCTGTGGGGTGGTTCGGTGACATCATGCTAACGAATGGTGCTGTTTATCCTAAACATGTTGCCCCGAAAGGTTGGCTGCGCTTAAGGTTATTGAATGGCTGTAATGCTAGAAGTTTAAATATTTCCACCAGTGATGGACGTAAAATGTATGTCGTTGCGAGTGATGGTGGTTTATTAGCCGAGCCGATTGCGGTAACAGAATTACCTATCTTGATGGGAGAGCGTTTTGAAGTATTAATTGATGCCTCCGATGGTCGTGCATTCGATTTGGTAACTTTACCTGTCGGGCAAATGGGTATGACGATCGCACCATTTGACCAGCCTTTGCCAGTACTGCGTATTGAAACAACGTTGACGAAGGGAGAAGGTGACTTACCATCAACACTTGCAGCAATGTCTGCTATTCCTTCTCTTGCTGGCTTAAATCGCCGTCGTTTCCACTTAATGATGGATATGCGTTTGGACATGCAAGGCATGATGATGTTACGTGAAAAATATGGCGACCAAGCCATGGGTAACATGGGCGGTCATGGTGCAATGATGGGGAATATGAACCACGGTAACATGAATGCAGGTAATATGAACCATGGAAATATGAATCATGGAAATATGAATGGCAAAATGGGAAGTGGCGGCCACTGTGGTACAGGTTCTGATGGTTTGGATATTCATAATGCGAATACTATTAATGGGCAAGTTTTCTCAATGACGCATCCTGCATTCAATGCCCCTATGAATCAGCAAGAAATTTGGGTCGTTTCAGGGCGTGGCGATATGATGTTGCACCCATTCCACGTCCATGGCACACGTTTTCGTATCCTAAAAGAAAACGGCCAAGCCGTAGCGCCTCATCGCCAAGGGTGGAAAGATATTGTTAAAGTGGAAGGGCAGGTGAGTGAAATTTTAGTCGAGTTTAAACACCCTGCAACTCAACAGCATCCTTATATGGCCCATTGCCATCTTTTGGAGCATGAAGATACAGGAATGATGTTGGGCTTCACTGTTAGTTAACAGCATTATTTATTTTCAGAGAAAATGCAGTGTGAAATTTTAGCACTGTATTTTCCTTTATTAGTATATGCGTGCTGCCTATGTTAAAATTACGTGCTTTCCATTCCCATAGATGCGTAATAGAAGATGAAAC
Source organism: Providencia sp. PROV150 (assembly GCF_028481025.1). Classification (NCBI taxonomy): domain Bacteria; kingdom Pseudomonadati; phylum Pseudomonadota; class Gammaproteobacteria; order Enterobacterales; family Morganellaceae; genus Providencia; species Providencia sp. PROV150. Next base: position 89,341 of record NZ_JAMPPJ010000030.1, read on the forward strand.
ATACCCTTGAAGTGATGATCTCTGAAGAAGAGATTGCTCAACGAATTAGTGAATTAGCTGATAAAATTAGTGCTCATTATCAAAAGCTTGATGGTGAATTAGTCCTTGTTGGCTTGCTGAAAGGTTCATTTATTTTTATGGCTGATTTATGCCGTAAGATTGATGTTCCTCATGAAGTCGATTTTATGACTGTTTCAAGTTATGGCAATGCGATGACATCGAGCCGTGATGTTAAAATTGTCAAAGATTTGGACGAAGATATCCGTGATAAACACGTATTAATCGTCGAAGATATTATCGACTCTGGTAATACTTTAAATAAAGTTCGTGAAATTTTCGAATTACGTGGCCCTAAATCTGTCGCTATTTGTACATTACTGGATAAACCTTCACGTCGCGAAGTGCAGGTTCCTGTTGAGTGGATTGGTTATTCTATTGAAGACAAATTTGTGGTGGGTTACGGTATCGACTACGCTCAACAATATCGTCATCTGCCTTATATTGGTCATGTAACGTTACTTGAAGAATAATATTTGGTGACCTTATAAAGAAGAGCCGCGTTTAGCGGTCCTTCTTGTTGTCACCACACATAATAGGTTTAGCAGTGTGCTGAGCGCCACAGTAGGGCGTTTTTCTATTATTCGTAAGTCACTTCTACGTCCATAGTCGCATTGGCTTTACCTGGAAGAATCGTTTTTTCCATTTGTATATAATACGAGTTAAAGTATATCGATAGTTTTCCGTCAACATTTGACGGGGAAACCAAAGTACCACGGCCACCTATTCCCATCCTATACCACAGCGTTCGGTCATTACTGTATTCTATTCTTATTCCAACACCTCTGGCTCTATCAGAAGAGTTATCTATATCTAGAACTGTGTTAGAACCTGAATATTGACGTCCTTGAAGAGCAATATTAATTTTAGTGTCTTTATCGCAATCAAAATCAATCTGCCATCTCACATCTTTGCTTTGCGTGTTGACACCACTACCAAAGCCAGACTGGCCAATAGTATAATCACCAAGATGAACATTTTGTATTCTTGATGATTGGACGGAGCAAGTATTAGAAGATACTCGTCCTGTAATATTAAAAACGGCATCATAACCGAATGATTTAAAAGAAAATAATGATGTCATTATTACAAAGCAATGAATTGCATATTGAGTTTTTTTATTCATTGCTTCCCCTTAATTATTTCGTACAACGAATGTAATAGAGGCATTTGCCGTACCTGGTGTTGCGCTATTTGCTAATTGCTTATAGCGCGCACGCAATTGAACTGTATTAGTTCCTGAAATTGTTCCTGCCGCACTAATTAAGGTGCTGACTTCATTTGCATTTTTTGCTTCCCAACGTTTGCGCTCGGGTGAATAAGCTTCAACTTGAATTGCCATTCCGCTCGCTGAACCTTCAGTCTGATCCAACTCAAATAGCTTTCTATCTAGTGCAGCAGGAGTTCCTTCTAAGGCGCCACTCACTTGTCGATTTACTGTTGAACAATTAAAAACCAAATCAAATTCCACCCAATCCGTCACTGAGTTACGAGGGAAATTGCTTCCATCCCCCTCAAGAAACCACATTCCTAAATCAACACCTTGTGCAGCAGAAGAGATGCTACACGTTTCACCTTTAATCGAACCTGTAAAATTCACCTTGATATAGGCATCCACAGCCATCACATTCATTGGCATTAGAGATATAAAAAACAGTACAAATAGATTTAAATTATGTTTCATAAATAATGACCCTTGATCATTTATACACAAGGGTAACCGTAACCTGTGCATTACCATGAGTTGCCTTCACTTCATTCGATGTTTTGACATATCTGAATTCAAATGTTTTTGTGACAATGGGGCTCAGACTTGCTTTATCCAGCAAGGAATAGACATAATTGTTGGATAAGGTACGGTCTCCTCCTAATTTCAATGGGGAAGATTGACCCGCTTCGTATACTCGCACCGCAAACCCAGGGTTTTCGCTTTCATTTTCTAAATAAATAATATCTGTATTTATATTACTTGGATGCAAGTTATCAGCTACGGTGTAGGCTACAGACATGATGGCAGGGCAGTTAATCGTAATCGACTGTTGAGCATGGCCAAAGGTATCTCCTATATTTAACGAGCGAACTTTAGCGATGTCATGGACGCCGAGGTCGACCGATTGTCGAACTGATGAAGCTGCACAAGTGCGTTGTGCCCATGAAATCAATGTTGATGCAGGCAATATTTCCCCTACTGATGAGACCCAATTCATATCACCACTGCATTGCACTTTGACTGGATTAAAATGTGTAACAGCTTTATCCGTTCCTTCAATATCTCCTTGAACGGTTTTGACATACATCATTCGTGTTTCAAGTTGTAGCGATGATGAGCCATCAATGGCACTAATTTCGCTATTATTTCCTGTTAATGGATACCATTGGCTCGTTCCTTTTTGCCTTAATGCCATGACATAACCCACGCCATTAATGCCAGTGCTAAAAACGGGGTAACTCCCTGATCCATCATTAATCACCATTCCTACGGGTTGGCTATTTACTTGAGGAGTAAAATTAAAGTTTCCCGGCCCTTCAGCAACACATAATTCTTGATTCCCTGTAGATTCAAATTGCTTCCAGCCATTACCCAATATCGCTTCACGGGGAAGTTTATGAGCTGCCGTATCAATTTCTAAATCCCCTAAATTGATACGAAACTGCCCGACACTGAGCGCGTTAAATGAAAACAAGGTAATACCAACCAAAGCAATAATTTGTTTTATATTCATATTCAAAACCTATTTTATTGGCAGTTGACGGGCAATATGGGTAAATGATGCTTCAAGTGTTCAGCGGTTAATTTATATTCGGCAACACACTGATCTTCTTGGTTTTTACCCCATTTAATTTGTAGCCGCCCTTGCTCTGGCATCCCACTGAGATACACATCACCATTATCACCGACAATACCTGAGCTCATATTTTGGTCATCACTTTGAGCGAATTGGGCCATTGCACCGAAAGGCACTGGTTTTCCATTATGAGTAACATTAAATAATAATCGGTAACCGACATGAGTTTGGTAGCTTGCCAAAATTGCGGCGCCTTTTGTTGGTACCGCATTAACTGTATTGGTTTTTAATTCAACATTTTCAGGTAAAGAGTCAATGTTGAGGGATATTTCATTTTTAGTATAAGGATTGAGATAAGGCACAATGGCGTAACCTCGAGAATCGGTTGAAATATTAGCTCGATTTAAAACTTGCACATTTTCCGCACCCGGAGCTCGAATAATCGCGAAAGAATCATAGATAGGCTGAGCTAAAGTGATGCCATATGGATGAGCAACAACCGCCCCTGTTAAACCGTAGTTTGCTCGCTGTGAATATCTATCATAGCCATAGGCCGCATTAGCAACACCGTAACTTCCTCGATAAGATGCCGAGGCATTTCCACTACCACGAGTTTCTTTATTTCCATATGACTGCTGAACAGCGTAATTAATATTATTTTTTTCGCCAAGAGTACCACTTACTCCCATCATTGCGTCTGCATTGCCGCTGTTATCCGCTGTAATACTACTATTTATCGATGTGTAATTGCCGGATGTATTATTAAGTGGAATAGAAACTGAAAAAGAGAAGTAATTATCAGCTTTACGTTGATAAGCACTATCAGAATAACTGTAATTAAAGTTATAAGTGATCCCATCAAAGCTTTTGTTATAACCTGCATTTAATGAGCGTTCTTTACCCGAACGGTTCCAATAATCTTGCTGATAACTAGAAAAATAAATATTACCGAATTCATTTAGTGACTGATTTAGTGAGATTTGAAAGCGATTTTTTTTATTATCGCGATATATTTTAGGTTGATTACTGTTAGCTTCACTGAATGAATAAAAACCTTCCGTTGAGTAACGATAGTTAGCTAAAGTTACAGATGTACCAGTCGAGGTCACGTTTTTGGAGTATTGAAAACGATATGACTGCCCACTGTCGGTATCTTCTTTCCCTAATAAATTTTGGCTATTTGCTTGTGTAACATCAGCCGATAGTGCTCCCAAACTACCTAAATTAATTCCCATTCCTATCGCATAAGATTGGTAATTTTTTGATAGTAAAGTTCCAACGTACCCAGTAATACCTTTTGGTAACCCATAAATAAAAGTACTTTGCAGGAAATCAGGTTCTACTTCACCGGAGGCATTAGATTTATATTTTCCCCCCGTTAATGAATACTTGAGTTGCCCTTCTCGCTGCATAATAGCAATTGATGAGAACGGAACAGTAAATGAGCGTTCAGTACCATCCGCTTCTTTAATTATAACGGTTAAGTCACCGCTAGTCCCTGTTGGGTATAAATCATCAATTTCAAATGCACCTGGAGAGACATAGGATTGATAAATAACATAGTTATTTTGTTTAATCGTAACTTCTGCGTTACTTTGAGCTATTCCCCTAATAATGGGAGCAAAACCTCTCATTGAACTAGGTAGCATGGATTCATCACTTTGTAATTGAATGCCACGGAATTGAAAACCATCAAAAATCTCACTTGGTGTCGCTGTGTCACCAATCACTAATTGAGATTTTAAAAAGTTAATCCCTCTTTCTAAGCTAGTCTCAATGTTTTTCCATTCGCGTTCTCCACTATTATCCGTATAAGTCGAATAGTTTTTTAAACGCCATGGGCCTAGATTTCCAGTGCTACGAAGGTTGAAATAATGAGAGTTTGTATCTTTGGCGTTATTACGACTCCAATTGTTTGAACCACTATAATAATAATTTAAGATTAAAGCAGGAACACCATTTTCCCATTGACTAGCGGGAACAGTACCTAATGCTTGTTTATTCATAGCAATTTGAGGTATTGAGATATTCAGCTTCTGTTGATTCAATTCAAGCGTAGATTTTGCCTCGGGTATATATTCGCCTATTGGGCCTATATATTGCCCAGCAGAAAGTGCAGCCAATGCTGGAATAGAATTAACTTTAACTCCCCAAAGTGCTAATTCTTCTTTTGTTATGCGTGGAATTAATTGGCTTGATTTATCATCCTTAACAAATTCGATAACCTTAGAATCCATTAAAATACCATTTACGATAATATCGACATGATATTCTCCCGCTAACTGGCCTCCAGGGTTAGCAAACTGGTCTAAATTAGGTAGATCTGCAATATTTTGGCCATCAATGACGCTGAGTGAGCTAGGACTAAAATAATCTTCCGCAGATACATGACTAATGCTTATTCCAGCCAAAATTATTGCAGTTACTACCTGACATATTTTTTTTAATCTAAAATAAGTTACCCCATTATGCAAATCGGTTATCGCGTCATAATGACGATTTAATGGATGTTGCTTTCTTGAAATGCAGCGCATAATGAATGTTCTTCCAACTGATTATTTTAATGTCTGAGTTTTCGCTTTCGTTATCGTTCCATGGTCATTAATTGCACTCCAAGTAACTTGGTTTGCTTGAGTTCCCGAAATATTCCATGACGCTTCGCCCAGAGGAGGGACCATGCCTGGTTCTGCAATTTCTTTATTACCAACCTTCAACTCCCCGAATGAAACATAATAAGGCGTTGGATTATTTGCTTTTAAATAGTTTCCTTGTTTTTTAAAGGTTAATTTTTCATACGCAATTAATGCTTCTGCTGTTGGTAAATCTGCAGGGCGATAAAATAATTTAATCTTGTTATTAATTGAAATCGTTAAATTATTTGTTGCATTTGGGTCTGATGGTGGAATTGATTTAACATTTAGCCAATAAACTGATTCTTTATCAGAGGGTAACTGAGAATCTGTTAAAACAATTCGAATAGCATTGGCTGATTCAGGTTCAATGCGAAAAAGTGGAGGAGTTACAGTAAACGGTACTTTTTGCTTATCATTATTATTAAAATTATTGACCCAAGATTGTACAAGATAAGGTGTTTTGTCATCATTTCTCACTGAAATTGAAGCTTCTTTCTTATTGCCTTCATAAATAACACGAGTGCCACCTAAAATAACACTGGCGTTTGCATTAAGAGTCGTCATAAATAAAAGCGCTAATGAAATGAGATGCTTTTTCAAAATTTTCCCCTATAAAAAGAGGGAACGGATGTTCCCTTAATTCAGTGAACTATTGGTTATATTGAATAGTGACAGTAACGTCAGCGTTTGCTTTACCAGCAGTAACTTCATTTGCGGTTGTAACGTAACGCGCATAATATGTTTTTTCGCCACTATTACCTTTCAAATCAATACCATCAGCTTCTGTGTCTGGAGTATAGAAATTTGTTCCGTTAACATCACCAGAAATACCAATACCAACACCTTCAGCCTCATTGACAGCATATAATTGGTTGTTATCTGGGTGTGCGGTTCCTCCGAAGGTGACGCGAGCACGTGCTAATGTTGCAGGGCAGCCACTCAAGCCTATTGTTAAAGGAACTGCATCAGTTAATTCACCGACTTTATCGAAGGTGTTAGTCATCCAAGTGCCAAGTTGCACTACACCTTCATTTTTGTTTGTATTATTAACTTCAATAGTACAAGTCGTATCAATAAATTGACCTTTGAAGTTTATGGTGCCTTTAGCATTACCGCTATCAATTGCAGCATATGCCACACTTGATAATGAAACCATAATAATTGATGCCATTAATACTGACTTTTTAAAAATCATAGGAACCTCTTATCTATCTAGTAAAGAATCATTAATTATATTCAGGTTAGATGACTAAGTTATTTTTTAATAACTATTATCCCATATATTTCACACATCAAAATTATATTAGTGTTTTTAAAGTAAATCCATTAAACGAGTAATTTTAAGTATTTTACTTAGATTGCGATGTTTAACCTTGAGATAACACTTTTAAGTTAATAATATAGATGAATAATCCAATAAATTGACATTTTCTTAATTGTTAACGATAACAACCATATTAAAATTAAATTTAAATATTATTTAAGTAACTGTAACATTGTATTTCGTTTGAAATATAATTTAACGGATATATGCAGGCTAATATTCTTATTATACGGGGTGAGTGGTATTAAAAATTTCCAAAGTTGGTATTTAAGGTGTTTAAAGCTTATTTGCTGTAGGGGAGATGTAAGAACTCATAAGATATGATCTGGCAGTGCTATAAAATCACCTTTTTATTTTTACCTTTTCCAGGTAAATAAAATGAATGATAAGACCATGAATTTTAATTTTTTCAATAAGAAACTATTTATGGTTTAAATTAAAGGGGTAGTAAACTCTCTTTAATATATAATTTTTTATTAAATTTACTTTAGTTTTGATTTTTTATCGAGAATATTCTTTGCTTGATTAAGTGATTTTACTTAAAAATAAAAGGCCATATCTAATTAGCTGAATGACAACGATAGATATGACCTTTTTATTATTTATAATCTAGGCTAAATTAACTGCGTAACCCTCTACCTTGTTCAATCAAATACCAAGTTAGTAAATAAAAAACTATCAAGAAAATCATCAGTACACCAAGAGTAATTGCGATTGATACATCTGCAATACCTAGGAATCCATATCTAAATCCACTAATCATATACACGATAGGGTTTAATTTAGATATAGCCTGCCAAACTGGCGGTAATAAGGATAGCGAATAAAAGACACCACCTAAATAAGTTAACGGTGTTAGGACAAAAGTAGGAACGATACTGATATCATCAAACGTCTTAGCAAAAATTGCATTTAATAGCCCAGCAAGTGAAAATACAATAGCGGTTAGCAACAAGGTTACTACAACCATAACCCATGAATGGACTTGTAGTGGAATAAAAAATAGTGACACTAACGTGACTAAAAAACCAACTAGGATCCCACGAGCAACACCTCCACCAACAAAACCAGCAATAATTATGTGTGTTGGAACAGGTGCAACCAGCAACTCTTCAATATTCTTTTGAAATTTAGAACCAAAAAATGAAGAGCAGACATTAGAGTAAGAGTTAGTGATAACTGCCATCATGATTAACCCCGGAACTATAAATTGCATATAGTCCACACCACCCATATCACCAATTCTTGAGCCAATTAAATTACCAAAAATGACAAAGTATAGTGACATTGTAATGACTGGTGGTAATAAGGTTTGTACCCAGATACGACCAAATCGAGTGACTTCTTTTATCCAAATAGTTTTTAATGCTACCCAGTACAATGAGATCATTTTACAATCTCCTTCTCGGCCGCATGGCTTTCTTTTTTGACTAAATTAACAAATAACTCTTCCAAACGGTTCGCTTTATTACGCATACTTAAAATTTGTACACCTTGCTCGCTGAATTGGCTAAAAACACTATTTAGGCCTTGCTCTCTTTTTACGTCCACTTCAAGTGTTGATGTGTCTATCAAACGAGATTCATACCCTAATAATTGAGGAACAGGACTTTTTGGCATTAGATCAAAAATAAAAGTTTCTGACTCTAGTTGGCTAAGTAGTTGTTTCATACTTGTATTTTCAACTAGCTCACCATGTTGAATAATACCAATATTACGGCACAGCATTTCAGCTTCTTCTAAATAGTGAGTTGTTAAAATGATTGTCGTCCCTTGAGCGTTTAGATTCTTCAAAAATGTCCACATAGAACGACGTAACTCGATATCCACTCCTGCTGTTGGCTCATCGAGTATTAATAATTTTGGTTGGTGCATTAAAGCACGAGCAATCATTAAACGGCGTTTCATTCCACCTGATAGATTGCGGGCACGCTCATTGCGTTTTTCCCATAAATCAAGTTGAGTCAGATACTGTTCGGCACGTTCTACAGCAACTGAACGAGTGACTCCATAGTAACCCGCTTGGTTAAGGACGATTTGTAGTACTGTCTCAAAAGGGTTGAAATTGAATTCTTGAGGCACTAAACCAAGTTGTTGTTTTGCTTGTACAACTTGCTTTTCTAAATCATAACCAAAAACTTTTACACTCCCACTCGTTTTATTCACTAATGAGCTGATAATCCCGATTGTAGTTGATTTACCTGCACCATTTGGTCCTAGCAAAGCATAAAAATCGCCATCTTCAACGCTTAAGTCGATTCCTCGCAAGGCTCTTACACCACCGGGGTAGGTTTTGGTTAACTGCGATAATTCAAGTGCATATGTCATATGTAAAAAAAACCTTTATTCTTAAGATAGTTTGGCGGCAATATATCCTAATGATGCCACTTTTTTCTGTCCTATGTTATGCAGAAAAGAGATAATTAATTTATCTAAGATAATTCAATATGTTACTAATTTAGGGTTGTTTTGTCTAAAGGAGAGGTTCATCATAAGGGCATTAAAATTAGTATAACTAATTATTAATTAATCAATAAATGCTGTATAAGATTTTATCGCAAAGTAACACAATTAGGCTATAAGTCATGATGAGAAAAATAGAAGAACTGTTTGCTAACAATGAAGCATGGTCAGCATCAGTAAAAGAGCAAGATCCTGAATTCTTCAAAGAATTATCAAAAGCGCAAAAGCCAAGATTCTTATGGATAGGCTGCTCAGACAGTCGAGTACCTGCAGAAAAGCTAATTAACGCAGCACCTGGCGATCTTTTTGTTCACCGTAATGTTGCTAATTTAGTTATCCACACGGATCTTAATTGTTTATCTGTTATTCAATATGCCGTTGATGTCTTACAAGTTGAGCACATCATTATTTGTGGTCACTATGGTTGTGGTGGTATTGAAGCGGCTGTTGATAATACCGAACTCGGCTTAATCAATAATTGGTTATTACACATACGTGATATTTGGTACAGACACAGCTCTATGTTAGGTGAATTAAAACCTTGCGAGCGACTTAACCGTTTATGTGAACTAAATGTTGTGGAACAAGTTTATAATTTAGGCCACTCTACCATTATGCAATCAGCGTGGAAACGCGGTCAAAAAGTCATGATCCACGGCTGGGTCTACGGTATTAACAATGGCCGATTGCAAGACCTTCATATTACGGCGGATAGCAGAGAAAAACTTGAACTTTGTTACCGTGAAGCAATTGCGACATTAACGCAAAAAAATAATTTAAGTAAAAAGGATTGCTAAATTGCCCTCTGATTGCTGGTAAACCTATTATGTCATCAGCAATTAGAGCAAGTTTTAAAGTAAACCCCAAAAAACCAACTTATTGATTTTGGGCTGATAAAACAAAGCGGGAAAAATAGGTATTTATCCCGCTTTATCAACAATCTCAAGCGCTATAGAATGGTGCTTTCTTATATTAAGCGACTTGTACAGGCACCGCTTTAGCCACCCTGCTCATGACATTGTTTTCATCAAAATAAGCAACCTTCGGTTTATGCGTGCGCGCATCTTCATCGTCAATTTGTACATATGAACAAATGATGAGTTTATCGCCTACCGCGGCACGGCGTGCAGCAGCACCATTAACTGAGATAATTTTTGAACCGCGCTCACCAGAAATCGCGTAGGTTGAAAAACGCTCACCATTATCGACGTTATAGATATCAATGGCTTCATATTCAAGGATCCCAGCAGCATCCATGAAGTTCTGATCAATCGCACATGACCCTTCGTAGTGTAGGTCTGCCTGTGTGACTGTGACGCGATGGAGTTTGCCTTGTAACATTCTTCTTAACATTTCTTCTTCGTCCTTCAAATTGCAGCGTTGTTGACTACGTGCGTTCGCCCTAGTCACATACTTATGTATGCTCCTAGGGACTCACTTACTTGCCGACTAGCTGCAATCTGAATGACTTTGAATAAAATCATAATGCCTTCAAAACTGCAGCGTTGTTGACTACGTGTATATAAGTCGCAACAGGCTTAGCAACGCAGCAAGATGGTTGCTGTGATAGTGTTATAAGTCTTATTGTTTTATGCAATATCGCGTTGCAGGTCAACTTGTAAATTGTCAATAAGACGCGTTTGACCTAACCATGCCGCCATTAAAATAACCGCACGTTTACTGGAATCACCAAGTGGTAACAACGTCTCTGCATCGCGAATAAATAGCTCATCAGGAGTAAAACTGGCTTCACGTAAGCTATTATTCATCTCTTCAATAATAACCTCAGATGCGCTAGGTTCAGCCACTAATTTTTCACCCGCTTGTTGCATAATTTGATACAGCTTAGGCGCTATTTTTAGCTCTTCTGCTGACAAATTATTGTTACGTGAACTCAGTGCTAGGCCATTTTTAGCTCTAACCGTTGGGACACTAACAATTTGAGTATCAAATGATAAGTCAGAAACTAATTTGCGAATTAATTGCAACTGTTGGTAATCTTTTTCACCAAACAAGGCAATATCTGGCTGAACTAAGTTGAATAGCTTAGTGATAACCGTTGCGACACCTCTAAAATGACCGGGACGGCTTGCGCCTTCTAACATGGTCGATAACTCAGGAACTTCAACAAAAGTCTGTTTTTCCATCCCTTCTGGGTAGAATTCTTGCGGGGAAGGGGCAAAAACTAAATTGATATCACGACGCTTTAATTTTTCGCAATCTTCTTGCAAAGTTCGTGGGTAATTGGCTAAATCAGATTGCCTATCAAATTGCATAGGGTTCACGAATACACTGGCAATCACAATATCAGCCTGTTTTTTCGCTTGGTCAATGAGTGTTAAGTGACCATCGTGTAAATTACCCATCGTTGGGACAAGTGCAATACGTTTACCTTCTTGTTTCCAACGACGAATTTCACGGCGTAAGATAAGTGCCGTTTCAACGATAAGCATACGTGTGTTCCTTATAATTACTGGCATCAATTAAGAAAAAGAATGTGCTTCACTTGGGTAAATGCCATCTTCTACTTCTTGGATATACATACGAATAGCATCATGAAGGTTGCCTGCTTGAGCTAAAAAGTTTTTAGCAAATTTAGGCGCTCGTGCGGTAATACCCAGTGCATCATGCATAACAAGGATTTGTCCATCAGTTCCATTTCCTGCGCCAATACCAATCACCGGTAATAGCAGTTCTTCAGAAACATGACTTGCTAAGGCAGTTGGAACACATTCGAGAACTAATAATTGGATACCTGCATTTTCTAATGCAATCGCATCTTTGAGTAATTGATTTGCCGTGACCTCATCGCGTCCTTGGACTTTATAACCGCCAAGAACGTTTACTGCTTGAGGTGTTAAACCGAGATGACCACACACAGGAACAGAGCGTTCTCCTAGCATTTTTACGGTATCACATAACCAGCTGCCACCCTCAATTTTCACCATGTTTGCACCCGCTTGCATCAAAATTGCTGCATTAGAACAAGCTTGTTCTGGTGTGGCGTAACTCATGAATGGCATATCTGCAATAATGAAGGCGTTTGGTGCACCTTTGCGAACGCATCGGGTGTGGTAAGCAATTTGCTCGACAGTCACAGGTAAAGTAGATGATTCACCTTGGATCGTCATTCCCAGTGAGTCTCCAACGAGCATCACCTGAATACCTTGCTCATAAAATAATTGAGCAAAGCTTGAGTCATAGGCTGTCATGGTTGCAAATTTGTGTTTGTCTTTTTTAAACTGACATAAATCAGCCAGAGAAATTGGTTTCATTATAATAACCTCCGGAAATGATCTCCCTGCACCATACCTCATAAGAGGTTGAACATTTTAGGCTGGAATATCCCAAAACGTTAGGCCATTTCGAGGGACTTGTGTGAGTCTTTCTGAAAGCTTTTCGCCATCAGGAAAAACAAGGGAAGGGGCGATTTCGCTAAGCGGATACAACATAAACTCACGCTCTTTTAGCCCATAATGTGGAACGATTAACCGTTCAGTATTGATGATACGGTTACCAAAAAGCATGATATCGAGGTCAAGCGTTCGTGGCCCCCAACGTTCCTCTTTGCGTACACGGCCAAGCTCAAGTTCGATTTTTTGTGTATGGTTAAGAAGAACTTCAGGCTCAAGGCTTGTTTCTAGTAGCACAGCCAGATTCAAAAAATCTGGCTGGTCCTGTGGGCCTAATGGTTTGGTTCGATAAACAGAAGAGGTAGAAACAACGCGGCTATTAGGAATAGCATCTAATGCTGCAATAGCTTGCTGTGCCTGTAGCAGCGGCTCACCAAGGTTACTTCCTACAGCAATATAGACTTGTTCCATTGTATTCTCTCTATCTATTATGACTTATTCGGCCGGCGCGCGCCGGTTCCACCTTGTGATGAACGTGGGCGATGGCGGCGGCGAGTAGGGGCACTACCTAATTCCGAAATCATTTCACGCTGTTTGATATTATTCGCTTGTTGAAAATCAGTCCACCATAACGCTAACTCTTGTAACTCGTTGCGGTGCTCAACATTGGCTCTTAATTCTAATAAATCAAACGCTGCACGGAATTTTGGGTGCTCCATGAGTTTATTTGCGCGACGACCTTGGCGGCGAGGTAAGCGTAATTGCAATAACCAAATATCACGCATAGTGGTTGTAATGCGTTTTGGGATCGCAATTGAGCGGCACTGTTCATCTAAAATATCATTCATTGCCAGCGCAAAGGCGTCGTAATAGGCCAACCCGCCTTCTTGAGATAGCTTCTCAGCATGCTCAGTAACTGGGTACCATAACATAACAGCAAATAAAAAAGCAGGGTTAACACGCTTATCATTTTTTAGTCTGAAGTCAGTATTTTTAAGGACTTGCTCAATGATTTTTTCCATTGGCGAATCACTGTTATCAGTAAATCGGCTTGCGACAACAGGGAAAAGTTGCTCAAACAAACCATATTTTTTGAGCATTTTATAAGTCGCGTAACCTTGGCCTGCTTGGAGTAATTTGAGAGATTCTTCAAATAACCGAGCAGATGGAATTTCTCTCAATAAATGAGCGAGTTGGTAAATTGGCTCTGCGGTTTTCGGCTCGATGCTCATATTTAATTTGCAGGCAAAACGTACCGCTCTTAGCATTCTGACTGGGTCTTCACGATAGCGCGTTTCAGGGTCACCAATTAAACGAATAACGCCAGCTTTGAGGTCTTTCAAACCATTAACGTAGTCACGTAATGTGAAGTCTTCAATATTGTAATATAGGCTATTAACGGTGAAGTCCCGACGAATCGCATCTTCCTCAATAGAACCAAAGATGTTGTCGCGTAACAACATACCGTTTTGCGCTTGTGCAGATAAGTTTTTGTCATCTGACACATTTTGGTCATGGTGACCACGGAAAGTTGCAACTTCAATAATTTCGGGGCCAAACATAATATGGGCTAGACGGAAACGACGACCAACTAGACGGCAATTACGAAATAATTTGCGGATCTGCTCAGGTGTTGCGTTCGTAGTTATATCGAAGTCTTTAGGCTTTTGGCCTAAAAGCAAATCACGCACACCACCCCCCACTAAGTAGGCTTCAAAGCCACTTTTATTTAAGCGATACAGTACTTTTAATGCATTGTCACTAATATCACTACGCGAAATAGGGTGTTCGGAACGCGGGATAACAGTAATGTTTTCGTCGTTTACGGTTGTCATTGTAGGGCGCTTCTCAGGTGTTGAATCGGCACGTTGAGATTGACGAACCGTTTTTTTAATATGGGTTGTTTTATGGGGTTGAGCGGTGTTCTGCTCTTTAGATGCGGTTTGCGCATGAGCAGAATGAGTGACTGGCCTTTTACCGGCTGCCTGTATATCTCGCGAAGTATCACGATGTTGTTCTACATCTTCAGGGGATGCGTCTGTATTGCGAGATAAAATATTACGGCAGAAATTTGCTACTCGGTTAAAAATAGTACACCTCGATGTCATTACCAATATTCATTAAACAAAAATAAGCGGCTAATCATAGCTCACAGAAGTTTCTTTGAGAATGGTTAAACGAATAAAAGTCATCTCTAATTATAAACGTTACCAATAAAATTTACGCAAAATAATAGCTCAAAAAGCGATCTCACTATAGAAGTATAGGTTTAGAAGCCTTATTTTAAGCGCTTTTTTGTTGTTAGAGGATTATTCAACTTCAAACTATGGGGTTAAATAACAGCCTAATCTATCTCCGTAAAAATTACGTGAAAGTAAATGTTTATCTTACTTAAAAGAGCACGATAGGACGTTATCGCCAACTAATTGGCAAAAAGATGCGGGAAGGATAGATTTTATGTGATAGCTAACGCAAGGAATAAGCTCTGAGCTGAACATAACAGGATGTAGAGTTCCCTTGTAACGGCGCAGTAATATGCGCCGTTCAGGACTCCATATAGACACTAGCCAGCCATTTGCTTTTCGCGAATTTCAGCTAATGTTTTACAGTCGATACATAAATCAGCGGTAGGACGGGCTTCCAAACGGCGGATACCAATTTCTACACCACATGATTCACAATAGCCAAAGTCGTCATCTTCAACTTTTTTCAGCGTTTTTTCGATTTTCTTAATCAGTTTACGTTCACGGTCCCGGTTACGTAATTCAAGGCTGAATTCTTCTTCCTGAGCGGCTCTATCAACGGGGTCTGGAAAGTTAGCTGCCTCATCTTGCATATGAGTAACAGTCCGGTCCACTTCATCTCTGAGTTGATTGCGCCATGCTTCGAGAATGAGCTTAAAATGCGCCAACTGGGCCTCGTTCATGTACTCTTCGCCAGCTTTTTCATGATAGGGTTCAACCCCAGCAATGGCGAGAATGCTTAAGGACGATGTCTTACGTTTTTGCCCTTCTTGCATAATGCTTCTCCTACACACGCAAATTTTACAAAAACCCCAAGGGGGAAAAATTAAGGTCGCTATAAATAGCAGAAGACTGCGCTCTTGGCAATCGTTCCTGCAATGAGTTTTGTAATGCTGTGAGGGCGAGCGTGTTTATTCCCTTTTTAGCGCCCAGAACTCTGCGGCCTCGTATAAAAAACGGTTAAAAAAACTTTATTTAATAGAGTTAAAGTGAATCTGCTTACTTAACACCATTTGTTGAACAGTTATATCAGCTTGATAACAAAGTACTTCAACACCACTTTGTCTCGCTTCCTCCAATAAGAGCGCATATTGTTTATCAATATGTGCCGCTGCAGATGCTACGTGAATACCTGTGTGTAAAGCAACAAACAATAGTATGGCTCTTTTTCCTTCTTTCGCAATATGCATGAGCTCTCTTAAATGTTTTTGGCCTCTAAGTGTCACTGCATCAGGAAAGAACCCCTGATTATTTTCTAGTAAAGTTACTGATTTTACTTCGATAAAGCAATCTGGTAATCCATTTTGCGTGAGATAGAAATCGATTCGGCTATTTTCTGTGCCATATTTAACTTCAGGCTTTATTACGCTGTATTCGGATAATTCTGGAATGTGTTTTTCGGCTAAGGCTTGTGCAACTAATTGGTTCGCACGAAGGGTATTAATGCAAATAAAGTGGCCATTTGTGGTTTGGGTTAACTCCCAACTATACGGATACTTGCGTTTTGTATTATTGGACGTCGAATACCAAATGGTATCACCAGGGGTAGCACAACCTGTCATAGCGCCTGTATTCGCACAGTGAATTGTAATTTCTTCGCCGCTCGGTAAAGTAACATCAGCCAAAAAGCGCTTGTAACGTTTAATTAAAGTAGCTGGTTGTAAGGCGGGTTCAAATTCCATGGGATCTCCGCTATCGTTGTCGGTAATATGCTTACTGGCAAAAGAGGCTAATGCTACAATGTCTGACAGTAAAAGTTAAATACATGGAGTGATAACCTCAGTGTTACCGATATTCGAAGTTTGTGAGGACATACTTACCGCGTTAGTCGCTTCACCTCAAGTTTTGCTTCATGCACCTACAGGTGCAGGTAAATCAACGGTTTTACCGTTAGAAATATTAAAAAGTGGGGTTATTGATGGGCGGGTTATTATGTTGGAACCCCGTCGCTTAGCGGCACGTTCAGTAGCGGCTCGCCTCGCACAGCAACTTGGTGAAGATATCGGTCATACCATTGGTTTACGCATGCGATCTGAAACTAGAGTTAGTCGCCACACGCGTCTTGAAGTCGTGACAGAAGGCGTACTGACCCGCTTACTGCAAAATGACCCAATGCTTGAAGGGGTTGGCTTAGTCATTTTAGATGAGTTTCATGAACGAAATTTACAGGCAGACTTAGGTCTCGCTTTGTTAATTGATTCACAGCAAGCCTTACGTGAAGATTTACGTATTTTATTAATGTCAGCGACATTGGATAATCAAGGGCTGAATCAGTTGTTTCCTGATGCTCCAGTTATCACTTCACAAGGGCGCACGTTCCCCGTAATACGTGAATATCATCCTATTAACCCAAATAAACTCTTTCATAAAGAAGTAGCACTAGCGGCTTGGCAGTTATTGCAACAAGAGCACGGGTCTTTATTATTATTTCTTCCAGGTATGGGGGAAATCGAGAAAGTAAGAGTAGAACTCGCTTCGATGGTAAGTGAGGACATACTTTTATGTCCTTTATACGGAGCATTATCTCTACAGGCTCAGCAACAGGCGATACAGCTGGCACCAGAAAGAATGCGAAAGGTCGTATTAGCCACCAATATTGCGGAAACCAGTTTAACGATTGAAGGGATCCGCCTTGTGATGGACAGTGGTTTTGAACGTGTGGGTCAGTTCAACCCACGAACAGGACTGACAAAGCTCATTAAACAGCGAATCAGCCAAGCATCGATGGCGCAGCGAGCCGGTCGAGCAGGCCGTTTAGAAGCAGGTGTTTGTTGGCACTTATTTAGTGAAGAGCAAGCTGAACGTGCGGCTCAATTTAGCGAGGCTGAAATTGCACAAAGTGACCTAAGCAACTTATGGTTATCTTTATTACAGTGGGGTTGTCACGACGTGGCACAGCTGAATTGGCTGACTTTACCCCCGAAACCTGCGATATCTGCGGCAAAAAATTTACTTAATCAATTAGGTGCCATTGATGTGGCTGGTAAGTTAACGCCTTTTGGGCAGCAGATGGCGGTGTTAGGCAGTTCAGTGCGAACAGCGGCAATACTATGTAAGGCACAACAAACCCAAAATCAGCATGTTATTCAATTAGCTGCGTTGCTGGTGGCGATTATCGAGGAACCTCCTCGTCAACAAGATGCGGATCTTCGTTATTATATAGAAAGGCCAACTGAGGGGTGGTGCAAGAGAGCATCAGCGCTTTGCGAACAAAAAGTGTTGAGTACCATTGGTCAGCAAGATGCGCTAATTAGTGAGTGGTTACCAACGTTGTTAGCTGTGGGTTATCCCGATCGCATTGCGAAATCTCGAGATAACCAACATCGCTATCAATTAGCGAGTGGTTTGGGGGCAATATTGGGTGAATCGGATAGGCTAATGGGAGAGTCGTGGTTAATGGTGGTGTCTTTATGGCAACCCGAAAATATGGCGGATGCGCGTATTTCCTTGGCTTATCCTATTGAAATTGACAGATTACAAGCAGATTGCCCATCTTTATTTAACACTCAAGAAACGGTCGAATGGGATGAACAAAAAGGGACCTTATTAGCTTGGAAACGCTTGCAATGTGGCCAATTAGTAGTGAAATCAGAACGTTTGAGCAACCCTGATAAGGCTGAGATTTGCCAAGCGCTGGTTTATTGGTTGAAGCAAAATGGCTTGCAGCAGTTAAATTGGCAGGAAGATGCTTTGCAATTGTGTATTCGCTGCATGCTAGCTAAGCGGCATTTTCCTGATATTGCTTTTCCTGATTTTGATGATATAGCGCTATTAGATTCGTTAGATGAATGGCTTGAACCTTATCTTGATGGCATAACAAATAAGCAAAAACTACAGCAGATTGATTTAGCCTCTTTATTAATCAATCGATTAGATTGGCAGCAGCAACAGTGGTTAGAAAGTATGTTTCCGAAGACCTATCGAGCGCCATCTTTACATGATGTAAGTATTCACTATTCGTTAGATAAGCCACCAGTGATAGCTATTCGTATGCAAGAGATGTACGGGGAAAAAGCGAACCCGACAGTAGCACAAGGGAAAATTCCTATTACGCTCTCTTTGCTTTCTCCTGCGATGCGGCCATTGCAGATTACACAAGACCTTGGCGTATTTTGGCAGGGCAGCTATAAAGAGATACAAAAAGAGATGAAAGGGCGTTATCCAAAGCATTTATGGCCGGATGACCCTGCAAATACTGCGCCAACGAGACAAACAAAAAAAGCGATGATGGGTGCGAAATAACCTATTTTTGTGCTCTAATAGCGGGTTTCCTCATTCAGGCTATCGATGCGTTAACCTGAGTAAGGAAATGTAATTAAGAGCTTTCTTTGGTGAAATCTCTGAGGTTATGAGCCAAAATTAACCACTAAACTGGCGTAACTAGTGAGTTATTAAGTTATTTTGTCATGTGATATGGAGTGACCATGTCAGGTAAAGATTTTGAACCGATCGGCAGACGTAATAAAAAAACTGCTGGGAAAAAACAGTCTTCATCTCGCCGCCGTAGAGACCGCGATGACTATGACGATGAAGATTTATTTGAAGATGATGATATTGATGAACAATATCTCGATGATGAAGATGAAGAAGAGCAAATGGCTAAAAAAGGCTCAAAAAAGAACAAGCCTCGGAAGGTAAAAAGTAAATGGCGTTGGTTTTGGCTGCTAGTCAAACTGATGATCGTATTTGCTGTTTTACTCGCGGCATATGGTTTTTATTTAAACCAACAAATTAAAGAACGTCTCGATGGTAAGGTTTGGGATTTACCCGCCGCAGTATACGGCCGGATGGTTAATCTTGAACCGGGCATGGACTACAGCCAGGCTGAAATGGTTCGCCTGCTTGAAGGTATGCAATACCGTAAAGTGAGTAAAATAACGACATCGGGCGAATTTGTAGTACGCGGTAATAGTATCGAAATCTTACGCCGACCGTTCAATTTCCCTGATCAAAAAGAAGGGCAAATACTCGCGCGTATGGTGTTTGATAATAACGCGTTGAGCAAAATTGAAAATATGGAAAACGGCCGCTCATTTGGCTTTTTCCGCTTGGACCCGAAACTGATCACGATGATGCAGTCGGCGAATAATGAGCAACGGTTAGTTTTACCGATATCTGATTTCCCTGAGTCCTTAGTTAAAATCTTACTAGAAACCGAAGATCGAAACTTTTATGAGCACGATGGTGTCAGTTTGTACTCTATTGGCCGTGCTGTTGTTGCTAACTTAAGTGCAGGACGCTCTGTTCAAGGGGGAAGTACCTTAACTCAGCAGTTAGTCAAAAATCTCTTTTTGACCAATGAACGGACATTAAAACGTAAAGCCAATGAAGCGTACATGGCGGTTTTACTGGACTACAACTACAGCAAAGAGCGCATTTTAGAGCTGTATTTAAACGAAGTCTTTTTAGGCCAAAATGGTAATGATGAAATTCGTGGTTTCCCATTAGCGAGCTTGTATTACTTTGGTCGTCCAATCAATGAACTAAGTTTTGATCAACAGGCGTTATTAGTCGGCATGGTGCAAGGGGCATCAACGTATAACCCTTGGACTAAGCCACAAAATGCGATTAAACGCCGTAATATCGTACTGAAAATCTTGGAAACACGCGGTGTGATTGACCAAGAAATGTATCAGGTACTGAGCGCAAGGCCTCTCGGTGTGAAAAATAAAGAAGGGCTAGTGGCTTCTCAACCTGCCTTTATGCAAATGGTTCGTTCAGAACTCAATGAAAAATTGGGCGATAAAGTTAAAGAACTCTCTGGTGCGAAAATTTTTACCACTCTAGATCCTGTGGCTCAAACTGCGGCTGAAAATGCAGTTGAGAATGGTGTCGCTGATTTACGTAAATCTCGTAAATTAGATGACATAGAAGGTGCAATGGTGGTAGTTGACCGCATTAATGGCGAAGTACGCGCTATGGTTGGTGGTTCTCAGCCCCAATATTCAGGGTTTAATCGTGCGTTAAATGCACGGCGCAGCATTGGTTCTCTGGCAAAACCTCCGGTATACCTCGCTGCACTAAGTGAACCGGACCGTTTTCGTTTAAATACATGGTTAAAAGATGAGCCACTAACAGTAAAAGTCGGGAATCAAAACTGGAGCCCAAGAAACTACAGCCGTAATTTCAACGGCCGTATGATGTTAGTTGACGCTTTGGCAAAATCACAAAATATCCCAACGGTAAACTTAGGGCTAGAGGTTGGTTTAGACCAAGTGTTTAATACTTTTGTACGCTTAGGAGCTCCTGCGGCTGCCATGGAAAAAGTTCCTGCGATGTTATTAGGTGCAGTTAACCTAACACCAGCGGAAGTTGCTCAAGTTTATCAAACCATTGGTGGTGACGGTAATCGTGCGAAATTATCTGCATTGCGTTCTGTTATTGATGGAGATGGCAATGAAATTTACCAAAGCTACCCATCTGCAGAGCGAGCAGTACCTTCCCAAGCGGCATACCTCACATTGTATGGCATGCAGCAAGTGGTTAAACAAGGTACGGGCAGAGTCTTATTGACCAAATACGCCAAGTATAATTTAGCCGGTAAAACAGGGACAACTAACGATCTACGCGATAGCTGGTATGCAGGTATTGATGGCAAAGAAGTGGCGATTGTGTGGGTTGGCCGTGATAATAACGGTCCAACACAATTAACAGGGGCGACAGGCGCACTGAAAGTGTACCAACGCTACTTAGATAACCAAGCGCCATTAGCACTTATCAACCGTGCACCAGAGGGCATTGTTGATATGCAAGTCACTGCTGACGGCCAATTAAGTTGCTCAAACTTCGGCGGCGGTAGAATGTTGCCGATTTGGACAGATAACCCAGAAGGGTTATGCCAAGCGTCAGAAGAGCAAGCCCCGGTCTGGGACTTAAATGGTAATAATGGCGAGCAACAAGATGATGCGCCGGATTGGGTTAAGGATATGTTTGGCAATAACCCCTAAATTC
>NZ_JAMPPJ010000031.1:0-62920 GCF_028481025.1 Providencia sp. PROV150
CCGCTCTTTCTGAATAAGAAAGAACCACTTAGTAAAAAAGGGCGTCTAATAGACGTCCTTTTTATACGTTGCAAAATTCAGACGTTGCAAAATTAAGAACCTATCTCATCAATCATTTGTATAATTATTGGTGAGATAGGCTCTGAAACAACGAATTGATAACTGTGCGGGCTACTTTGCGCAGTTATATGAGATTTATTAAGGTTTTGCTCGGAAGATATGGTATATTTTACTGCTGCCACAAAAAGAAAGTCACTTTCTTGATTGGTGTAGTTAAAAAATTTACTGGGCATGCTGAAATTCCTGCAAAATGGAATAGCACTTGTGAAATGGGTAGCACTTGTAAAGTGATAGTACTGACGTACACGTAGTACTTGCGAAATAAAATGTTACTGCAACTTGTTATTTTTGCAGAACGAATAACGCTAATTACCTCCATTAACAAGGCTAATTACTTTTTAGATCGCAGGTGATGCTATTGATATCCCTATCAAATTTTTGCAGGCTTAGTTTGTAGTAATTGAGGGATATGTTGGCATATTCTATTGGTTTGGCTTGGTTGTCTTACCTTTGTAAACAAGCAAGCTTTGTACATACTTCATGGTAACAGGTTGAATTATGAGTGCGAATAGCGAAGCTCAAGGAAGTGGACGCAGTGCAGACATCTTCAAGTGGGTCATTGTCTGTGCCTTATTAATAATTGCTATTGTTGGTAATTATTACTTCCGTCAATATAATCTCGCGCTGCGTGCTTTTGCAGTTGTGGCTGTTGTCGCTATTGCAGGTGCTGTCGCTTTATGGACCACAAAAGGTAAAGCAACACTGGCGTTTGCACGCGAAGCTCGCGTCGAGATGAGAAAAGTCATTTGGCCTACTCGCCAGGAAACATTACAAACTACTTTAATTGTTGCTGCAGTAACGGCTGTAATGTCATTAATACTGTGGGGACTAGATGGTATCCTGGTGCGTTTAGTTTCATTTATTACAAGCCTGAGGTTATTCTAAATGTCCGATTCACCTAAAAAGCGCTGGTATGTCATTCAGGCATTCTCTGGTTTTGAAGGTCGCGTAGCACAATCTTTACGTGAACATATCAAATTACATGCTATGGAAGATTCTTTTGGCGAAGTTATGGTTCCAACAGAAGAAGTTGTTGAAATCCGTAGCGGTCAGCGCCGTAAGAGTGAACGTAAATTCTTCCCAGGCTATGTCTTAGTCCAAATGGTCATGAATGATGACTCTTGGCACTTAGTGCGTAGTGTACCGCGTGTAATGGGGTTCATTGGCGGGACGTCAGATCGTCCAGCGCCAATTAGCGATAAAGAAGTTGATGCTATCATGAACCGCTTACAACAAGTTGGTGATAAACCACGTCCGAAAACACTGTTTGAACCGGGTGAAATGGTTCGTGTTAGCGAAGGTCCGTTTGCTGACTTTAACGGTGTGGTTGAAGAAATTGATTATGAAAAGAGCCGCTTGAAGGTTTCTGTTTCTATCTTTGGTCGTGCAACTCCAGTCGAATTGGATTTTGGTCAGGTAGAAAAAGCCTAATCTAAACGACAAAACTGACTTGCAAAAGGCGTGAAATTTGACTACAATTTCGCGCCTTTTGTTTTTATGTTCGGCGCAAATTAATGTGCGGGGCATGTTTAATGTAACGGGGAGCCTTGCAAACCGTAAGGCGCTATCACCCATCTAGAGGAAATATCATGGCTAAGAAAGTTCAAGCCTACGTTAAGCTGCAAGTTGCAGCTGGTATGGCGAACCCAAGTCCACCGGTTGGTCCAGCACTGGGTCAACAAGGTGTTAACATCATGGAATTCTGTAAAGCGTTCAACGCAAAAACAGACAGCCTGGAAAAAGGTTTACCAATTCCTGTTGTTATTACTGTTTACGCAGACCGTTCTTTCACTTTCGTTACCAAAACTCCACCTGCAGCAGTTCTGCTGAAAAAAGCAGCTGGCGTTAAGTCTGGTTCAGGTAAGCCGAACAAAGACAAAGTTGGTAAAGTGACCTCTGCTCAGATTCGCGAAATCGCTGAAACTAAAGCTGCGGACATGACTGGTGCTGATGTTGACGCAATGATGCGTTCAATTGAAGGTACTGCTCGTTCCATGGGCCTGGTAGTGGAGGACTAAGACAATGGCTAAACTGACTAAGCGCATGCGCAATATCCGTGAAAAAGTTGATGCAACTAAACAGTATGACATCAATGAAGCCGTTGCACTGCTGAAAGAATTAGCAACTGCTAAATTCGTAGAAAGCGTTGACGTAGCTATCAACCTGGGCATCGATGCTCGTAAATCTGACCAAAACGTTCGCGGTGCAACTGTACTGCCACACGGTACTGGCCGTTCAGTTCGCGTTGCTGTGTTCGCACAAGGTGCAAACGCTGAAGCTGCTAAAGCTGCAGGTGCTGAACTGGTAGGTATGGAAGATCTGGCTGATAAAATCAAAGCTGGCGAAATGGACTTTGACGTTGTTATTGCTTCTCCAGATGCAATGCGCGTTGTTGGCCAATTAGGTCAAGTTTTAGGCCCACGTGGTCTGATGCCAAACCCGAAAGTTGGTACTGTAACTCCAAACGTTGCTGAAGCAGTTAACAATGCTAAAGCAGGTCAGGTTCGTTACCGTAATGACAAAAACGGAATCATCCACACCACTATCGGTAAAGTTGATTTCGACGCTAACAAACTGAAAGAAAACTTAGAAGCACTGCTGATCGCGCTGAAAAAAGCAAAACCAGCTTCTGCTAAAGGTGTTTTCATCAAGAAAGTTAGCCTGTCCACCACTATGGGTGCAGGTGTTGCTGTTGACCAAGCTGGTCTGTCAGCGACAGTTTAATTGCTATAGCTTCGGCTAATTGGTAATTAGGCTTTACCTTTGCGTCAAATTTGTATAAAATTTGACGCCTTGAGTTTGTTGGGTACACAAAATGTATCCAACAAACCACGAATTTCGGTATGGAGTCTGGCCTTTCCAGACCCCGTCCAAGACCGCAGGTGTGGTTTATTAGTTATAATAGCTACTTAATTTACCTGCGTAGACGGTGACAGAGATACCTAGAATTTAATTCTGGATTCTATTCTGCTCACCGTGTTTTAGCGCTCTTACATAATGTTGTGTTTGAGTGATGTGAGTCCCGGGTTTTCCCGGTTAATCCAGGAGCAAGAAGCTAATGGCACTAAATCTTCAAGACAAACAAGCGATTGTTGCTGAAGTCAGCGAAGTAGCCAAAGGCGCGCTTTCTGCAGTTGTTGCTGATTCACGCGGCGTAACTGTAGCAAAAATGACTGAACTGCGTAAAGCAGGTCGCGAAGCAGGCGTTTATATCCGTGTTGTTCGTAACACACTGATCCGTCGTGCTGTTGAAGGTACTTCTTACGATGTACTGAAAGACGTGTTTGTCGGTCCAACCTTAATTGCTTTCTCTAACGAACACCCGGGCGCTGGCGCTCGTCTGTTCAAAGAGTTCGCGAAAGCGAATCCAGCATTTGAGATTAAAGCTGCGGCCTTTGAAGGTGAGTTAATCCAAGCGAAAGATATCGATCGTCTGGCAACTCTCCCAACTTACGATGAAGCAATCGCACGCCTGATGTCAACCATGAAAGAAGCCGCTGCCGGCAAATTGGTTCGTACTCTGGCTGCTCTGCGCGATCAGAAAGAAGCTGCATAAGCCCTTTCCTTCGTTGCTTTTTAACGTATAAACTATTTCTGAATTTTAGGAACACTTGTTATGTCTATCACTAAAGACCAAATCCTTGATGCAGTTGCAGAAATGTCTGTAATGGACGTTGTTGAACTGATTACTATGATGGAAGAAAAATTCGGCGTTTCTGCTGCTGCAGCTGTTGCTGTTGCTGCGGGCCCAGCTGAAGCTGCTGAAGAAAAAACTGAATTCGACGTTGTACTGTCAGCTGTTGGCGGTAACAAAGTTGCAGTTATCAAAGCAGTTCGTGGCGCAACCGGTCTTGGCCTGAAAGAAGCTAAAGATATGGTAGAGTCTGCTCCAGCGACCATCAAAGAAGGCGCGAGCAAAGACGAAGCTGAAGCTCTGAAAAAATCTCTTGAAGAAGCAGGCGCTTCTGTTGAACTTAAATAAGTTCAATTGCAAGAACGCAGCCTAATCTAATTAGGCTGACGGCTGGTGATTTTTTTAATCACCAGCCTTTTTGCGCTGTAAAGCGTGATGGGTGTTAACAGCTTTTCACGCAGTTTTAATGTTAACAACAACCCTCCAATACTTCTTTCTATTGACGACTTAATATACTGTGTTCTTCGCTACGACCCGCTCGGGTAGCTCGGTAGCAATGGCAACGCAATGAAATGATTTAAGAGTAATAGCAATGAGTATTAAGGAAAGTATTCATTTTCCGTTTCTTATAAAAAAACGCGTTGCGGTTCAGTCTCTTATACTAAGAGCTAACCACTTGGGTCACTGATCAACGAGCTGAGGAAACCTATGGTTTACTCCTATACCGAGAAAAAACGTATCCGTAAGGACTTTGGTAAGCGTCCACAAGTTTTGGACATACCTTATCTCCTTTCTATCCAACTTGACTCGTTCCAGAAGTTTATCGAGCAAGATCCAGATGGCCAGAATGGGCTGGAAGCAGCTTTCCGTTCTGTGTTTCCAATTCAGAGCTACAGCGGTAATGCTGAATTACAATATGTCAGCTATCGTTTAGGCGAGCCTGTTTTTGATGTTAAAGAATGTCAAATTCGCGGTGTAACTTACTCTGCGCCTTTACGTGTGAAATTGCGTCTCATCGTTTATGAGCGTGAAGCACCGGAAGGAACTGTTAAAGACATCAAAGAACAAGAAGTCTACATGGGTGAAATTCCACTCATGACTGAAAACGGAACTTTCGTTATCAACGGTACTGAGCGTGTCATCGTTTCTCAGTTACACCGTAGTCCTGGTGTATTCTTCGACAGCGATAAAGGTAAAACACACTCTTCAGGTAAAGTGCTATATAACGCACGTATTATCCCTTACCGTGGTTCATGGCTTGATTTCGAATTTGACCCGAAAGATAACCTGTTTGTACGTATTGACCGTCGCCGTAAATTACCTGCGACCATTATTCTGCGTGCAATGGATTACAATACCGAAGAAATCTTAAATCTGTTCTTCGAAAAAACTGTATTCCAAATCCGTGATAATAAACTGATGATGACGCTGGTTCCTGAGCGTTTACGTGGTGAGACAGCTTCATTTGATATCGAAGCGAACGGTAAAGTCTATGTAGAAAAAGGCCGCCGTATCACTGCACGTCACATTCGTCAGTTAGAAAAAGAAGAAGTGAATAGCATCGAAGTTCCTGTTGAATATATCGCAGGTAAAGTCGTTGCTAGAGACTATATTGATGAAAGTACCGGTGAGCTGATTTGTGCAGCGAACATGGAACTTTCTTTAGATATGTTGGCACGTCTGAGCCAGTCTGGTCATAAAACAATCGAAACATTGTTTACCAATGACTTAGACCACGGTGCTTACATTTCTGAAACCGTTCGTGTCGACCCAACTAACGATCGTCTGAGTGCATTGGTAGAAATCTACCGCATGATGCGTCCTGGTGAGCCGCCAACCCGTGAAGCCGCTGAAAACCTGTTCGATAACTTATTCTTCTCTGAAGATCGTTACGACTTGTCTGCAGTAGGTCGCATGAAGTTCAACCGTTCACTGAACCGCGAAGAAATCGAAGGTTCAGGTATCCTGAGTGAAGAAGACATCATTGATGTTATGCGTAAACTCATCGATATCCGTAATGGTAAAGGCGAAGTGGATGATATCGACCACTTAGGTAACCGTCGTATTCGTTCCGTTGGTGAAATGGCAGAGAACCAATTCCGTGTCGGTCTGGTTCGTGTTGAGCGTGCAGTGAAAGAGCGTCTTTCTCTGGGCGACCTCGATGCATTAATGCCACAAGATATGATCAACGCGAAACCAATTTCAGCCGCAGTTAAAGAGTTCTTTGGTTCCAGCCAGCTGTCCCAATTTATGGACCAGAACAACCCGCTGTCTGAAATTACGCACAAGCGTCGTATCTCTGCGTTAGGCCCAGGTGGTCTGACTCGTGAGCGTGCGGGCTTCGAAGTACGTGACGTTCACCCAACTCACTACGGTCGCGTTTGTCCAATCGAAACGCCTGAAGGTCCAAACATCGGTCTGATCAACTCATTATCTGTTTATGCACAGACCAATGAGTACGGTTTCTTAGAAACCCCATACCGTTTAGTCCGCGATGGCTTAGTAACAGACGAAATCCATTATTTGTCTGCAATTGAAGAAGGTAACTTCATCATTGCTCAGGCAAACACCGTTTTAGGTGATGATGGTAGCTTTGTTGAAGAACTGATTACTTGCCGTAACAAAGGTGAATCAAGCTTATTCAGCCGTGAACAGGTTGAATATATGGACGTTTCGACTCAACAGGTTGTTTCTGTTGGTGCGTCACTGATCCCATTCCTTGAACACGATGACGCCAACCGTGCATTGATGGGTGCGAACATGCAACGTCAAGCGGTTCCTACTTTACGTGCCGACAAACCATTAGTTGGTACAGGTATGGAACGTGCAGTAGCGGTTGACTCTGGTGTTACTGCTGTTGCAAGACGTGGTGGTTCGGTTCAGTACGTTGATGCTTCTCGTATCGTTATCAAAGTTAACGAAGATGAGATGTACCCAGGCGAAGCTGGAATCGATATTTATAACCTGACTAAATATACTCGTTCTAACCAGAACACCTGTATTAGCCAGATGCCTTGTGTATCTTTAGGTGAACCTGTTGAACGTGGTGACGTGTTAGCGGATGGTCCTTCAACAGACCTCGGCGAATTAGCACTTGGTCAAAACATGCGCGTGGCATTCATGCCATGGAATGGTTATAACTTCGAAGACTCCATCTTAGTTTCTGAGCGTGTTGTTCAAGAAGACCGTTTTACAACTATTCATATTCAAGAGCTCTCTTGTGTGTCTCGTGACACTAAATTAGGGCCTGAAGAAATCACTGCAGATATTCCAAACGTCGGTGAAGCTGCTCTGTCTAAACTTGACGAATCCGGTATCGTGTATATTGGTGCGGAAGTGAAAGGCGGCGACATTCTGGTTGGTAAAGTAACACCTAAAGGTGAAACTCAACTGACTCCAGAAGAGAAACTGTTACGTGCTATCTTCGGTGAAAAAGCATCAGACGTTAAAGACTCTTCTTTACGTGTTCCTAACGGTGTATCTGGTACGGTTATTGACGTACAAGTATTTACCCGTGACGGTGTAGAGAAAGACAAACGTGCATTAGAGATCGAAGAAACTCAGTTACGTGATGCGAAGAAAGACTTAACAGAAGAGCTGCGTATTTTCGAAGCTGGCCTGTTTGCACGTATCCGTTCTGTACTGGTTAACGGCGGAATTGAAGCTGAAAAACTGGACAAACTGCCTCGCGACCGTTGGTTAGAGTTATCTTTAGCAGACGAAGAGAAGCAAAACCAGTTAGAGCAATTAGCTGAACAGTATGACGAACTGAAATCTGAGTTCGAGAAAAAACTCGATGCAAAACGTCGTAAAATTACTCAAGGTGATGACTTAGCACCGGGTGTACTGAAAATTGTTAAGGTTTATCTGGCTGTTAAACGTCAGATCCAACCGGGTGATAAAATGGCGGGTCGCCATGGTAACAAAGGTGTTATCTCAAAAATCAACCCAGTTGAAGACATGCCTTACGATGAAAACGGTAACCCAGTTGATATCGTTCTGAACCCGCTGGGCGTACCATCACGTATGAACATCGGTCAGATTTTGGAAACCCACTTAGGGATGGCAGCGAAAGGTATTGGTGAGAAAATCAATGCTATGCTTAAACAGCAAGAAGAAGTTGCCAAACTGCGTGAGTTTATCCAAAAAGCATACGATTTAGGTGATGATCCACGCCAGAAAGTTGATTTGAACACTTTCACTGACGAAGAAGTTATGCGTTTGGCTGAGAACCTGAAAAAAGGTATGCCAATTGCAACACCAGTATTTGATGGTGCGAAAGAGAAAGAAATCAAAGAACTGCTGAAACTGGGCGGTCTGCCGACTTCAGGTCAGATTACATTATTCGATGGTCGTACTGGCGAGCGTTTTGAGCGTCAAGTTACTGTCGGCTACATGTACATGCTGAAACTGAACCACTTGGTTGACGATAAGATGCATGCCCGTTCAACAGGTTCTTACAGCTTGGTTACTCAGCAACCGCTGGGTGGTAAAGCGCAGTTCGGTGGTCAGCGTTTCGGGGAGATGGAAGTGTGGGCACTGGAAGCATACGGTGCAGCCTATACTCTTCAAGAAATGCTTACAGTTAAATCGGATGACGTTAACGGCCGTACGAAGATGTATAAAAACATCGTCGATGGTAGCCATCAGATGGAACCTGGTATGCCGGAATCTTTCAACGTATTGCTGAAAGAAATCCGTTCACTGGGTATCAACATCGAGCTGGAAGACGAGTAATTCGTTTTATGCCGGAAAGCTTGCTTTCCGGCACATGTAAGCACTGGGATTTGGGGAGAGTGTCTTTGAACACTCACCTGACAGGTCTAACTCCGACAGGAGCATTTTGTGAAAGACTTAATAAAGTTTCTGAAAGCGCAAACCAAGACCGAAGAGTTTGATGCTATCAAGATTGCTCTGGCATCACCTGATATGATCCGTTCATGGTCATTCGGTGAAGTTAAAAAGCCAGAAACCATTAACTACCGTACGTTCAAACCTGAACGTGATGGTCTTTTCTGTGCGCGTATTTTCGGGCCAGTAAAAGACTACGAATGTCTGTGCGGTAAGTACAAACGTTTAAAACACCGTGGTGTGATTTGTGAGAAGTGTGGCGTTGAAGTTACACAGACCAAAGTCCGTCGTGAGCGCATGGGTCACATTGAACTTGCATCTCCGACTGCACACATTTGGTTCTTAAAATCACTGCCATCCCGTATCGGTTTGCTGCTTGATATGCCACTGCGTGATATCGAACGCGTTCTGTACTTTGAATCATATGTGGTTGTTGAAGGCGGTATGACTAGCCTTGAGCGTGCACAGATTCTGACAGAAGAGCAATATTTAGATGCGTTGGAAGAGTTCGGTGACGAATTTGATGCGAAAATGGGTGCGGAAGCAATCCAAGGCCTGCTGAAAAACCTCGATCTTGAGAACGAGTGTGAAACGCTGCGCGAAGAGTTAAATGAAACTAACTCTGAAACTAAGCGTAAGAAGCTGACCAAGCGTATCAAACTGCTGGAAGCATTCATTCAATCTGGTAACAAACCAGAGTGGATGATCTTAAACGTATTACCAGTATTACCACCGGATCTGCGTCCATTAGTTCCACTGGATGGTGGTCGTTTCGCAACATCAGATCTGAACGATCTGTATCGTCGCGTAATCAACCGTAATAACCGTCTGAAACGTCTTCTGGATCTGGCTGCGCCAGACATCATCGTACGTAACGAAAAACGTATGCTGCAAGAAGCGGTTGACGCCCTGTTAGATAACGGTCGTCGTGGTCGCGCAATCACTGGTTCTAACAAACGTCCTCTGAAATCTTTGGCAGATATGATCAAAGGTAAACAAGGTCGTTTCCGTCAGAACTTACTTGGTAAGCGTGTTGACTACTCAGGTCGTTCTGTTATCACCGTAGGTCCATACCTGCGCCTGCATCAGTGCGGTCTGCCGAAGAAAATGGCTCTTGAGTTATTCAAACCATTTATCTATGGCAAATTAGAATTACGTGGTCTGGCTACAACCATTAAAGCTGCGAAGAAAATGGTTGAGCGCGAAGAAGCGGTTGTTTGGGATATCTTGGATGAAGTCATCCGTGAACACCCAGTCATGTTGAACCGTGCACCAACACTTCACCGTCTGGGTATCCAAGCTTTCGAACCTATTCTTATCGAAGGTAAAGCTATCCAATTGCACCCACTCGTTTGTGCGGCATATAACGCCGACTTCGATGGAGACCAAATGGCGGTACACGTTCCTCTGACTCTGGAAGCTCAGTTAGAAGCACGTGCGTTGATGATGTCAACCAACAACATCCTGTCACCTGCAAGTGGTGAGCCGATCATCGTTCCTTCTCAGGACGTTGTATTGGGTCTTTACTACATGACACGTGACTGCGTAAACGCGAAAGGCGAGGGCATGGTATTAGCCGGTCCTAAAGAAGCTGAGCGTGTTTACCGTTCAGGTCATGCGTCACTGCATGCCCGCGTTAAAGTCCGTATCACTGAAGAAGTAAAAGATTCGGAAGGTAACATTACAATCAACACTGGTTTAGTTGACACCACTGTTGGTCGTGCAATTTTATGGATGATCGTACCGAAAGGTCTGCCTTATGCTCTGGTAAACCAAGCGTTAGGTAAGAAAGCTATCTCCAAAATGCTGAACACCTGTTACCGTGTTCTGGGCCTGAAGCCTACTGTTATTTTTGCTGACCAAATCATGTATACCGGTTTTGCCTATGCGGCACGTTCTGGTGCATCAGTTGGTATCGACGATATGGTTATTCCAGAGAAAAAAGCTGGGATCATCGCCGAAGCAGAAGCTGAAGTTGCAGAAATTCAGGAACAGTTCCAGTCTGGTCTGGTAACAGCAGGCGAACGTTACAACAAAGTTATCGATATCTGGGCAGCAGCAAACGAACGTGTTGCTAAAGCGATGATGGAAAACTTGTCGACTGAAGCGGTTATTAACCGTGATGGCGTCGAAGAACAACAAGTTTCTTTCAACAGTATCTTTATGATGGCCGACTCCGGTGCTCGTGGTTCTGCAGCTCAGATTCGTCAGCTAGCAGGTATGCGTGGTCTGATGGCTAAGCCAGATGGCTCGATCATCGAAACACCAATCACGGCAAACTTCCGTGAAGGTCTGAACGTTCTTCAGTACTTTATCTCTACGCACGGTGCGCGTAAAGGTCTTGCCGATACCGCATTGAAAACAGCGAACTCCGGTTATCTGACTCGTCGTTTAGTTGACGTTGCACAGGACTTGGTTGTGACTGAAGACGACTGTGGAACTCATGAAGGTATCCTGATGACTCCGGTTATCGAGGGTGGCGACGTTAAAGAACCACTGCGTGAGCGTGTATTGGGTCGTGTGACTGCAGAAGATATCCTGATCCCAGGAACGGCAGACATTCTGGTTCCACGTAATACATTACTGCACGAAAAACTGTGTGACCTGTTAGAAGCTAACTCAGTCGACAGCGTTAAAGTTCGTTCAGTTGTAAGTTGTGAAACTGACTTCGGTGTGTGTGCTCACTGTTATGGTCGTGACCTTGCTCGTGGTCATATCATCAATAAAGGTGAAGCTATCGGGGTTATCGCGGCACAGTCAATCGGTGAGCCGGGTACACAGTTAACGATGCGTACGTTCCACATCGGGGGTGCGGCATCTCGTGCGGCGGCAGAATCTAGCATTCAAGTCCGTAACACAGGTACCCTGAAACTGGTTAACGCTAAATTCGTTACGAACTCAGAAGGCAAACTGGTTATTACTTCACGTAATACAGAACTGCGTCTGATTGATGAATTCGGTCGTACGAAAGAAAGCTATAAAGTCCCTTACGGTGCGCACTTGACGAAAGGCGATGGCGATGCAGTAACGGGCGGTGAAACTGTTGCGAACTGGGATCCACATACAATGCCAGTCGTCAGTGAAGTATCGGGTATTATCAGCTTCTCTGACATGCTTGATGGCCAAACAATGACGCGTCAGACTGACGAATTAACCGGTCTGTCTTCAATCGTTGTTCTGGATACTGCGGAACGTACCAGTGGTGGTAAAGACCTGCGTCCTGCACTACGTGTTATTGACGCAAATGGTAACGATGTTCTTATTCCTAACACGGACATGCCTGCTCAGTACTTCTTACCGGGTAAAGCAATTGTTCAGTTAGATGATGGCATCGCAATCAACGTCGGTGATACCTTAGCGCGTATTCCACAAGAATCTGTGGGTACTAAAGATATCACGGGTGGTCTACCACGCGTAGCTGACTTGTTCGAAGCACGTCGTCCGAAAGAGCCTGCAATCTTGGCTGAAATCAGCGGTATTATCTCGTTTGGTAAAGAAACCAAAGGGAAACGTCGTCTGGTTATCACACCATTAGATGGTAGCGATCCGTACGAAGAGATGATCCCTAAATGGCGTCAACTCAACGTGTTCGAAGGTGAGATCGTTGAACGTGGTGACGTGGTTTCCGATGGTCCAGAATCTCCACACGATATTCTGCGTCTGCGTGGTGTCCATGCTGTTACGCGTTATATCACTAATGAGGTTCAGGAAGTTTACCGCTTACAAGGCGTTAAGATTAACGATAAACACATTGAAGTTATCGTTCGTCAGATGCTGCGTAAAGTGACTATCGCGGATGCAGGAAGTTCTGAATTCCTCGAAGGTGAACAAGTCGAGTACTCACGTGTTAAAGTTTCTAACCGTAAACTGGAACAAGAAGGCAAAATTCCAGCGAACTTTGCTCGTGATCTGTTGGGTATTACTAAGGCATCTCTGGCAACAGAATCCTTTATCTCAGCAGCATCGTTCCAAGAAACGACACGCGTACTGACTGAAGCCGCAGTTGCGGGTAAACGTGACGAATTACGTGGTCTGAAAGAAAACGTAATTGTTGGACGCCTGATCCCAGCAGGTACTGGTTTTGCGTATCACCAAGACCGTATCCGCCGCCGTCATCTGAACGACGTTGTGGATGCACCACAAGTCAGTGCAGACGAAGCAACAGCAAACTTAGCTGAGCTGTTAAATGCAGGTTTTAGCAGTGACAACCAGAACTAATTTCTGATTTCACTGTAAAACGCCTGACAAAAGCCAGTGCCGAAAGGTACTGGCTTTTTTTATGTCTTAGGTTTATCTGAATATGTAACGCGTATTTCTATTTTTAAAATATATCCAGCAGTAAAAAAAATGAATAATAAATTGCTTGGCTAAAAATAAACGGTAATAAAAATTATTTTTAAATTATTTAATAGGAATAAATAAAAGGAATATGCGATGGATAAAAAAAAGACAAATGAACAGGTTGATGTGAATCAAGCTAATCTCTCGGCTTATCATGGAATATTATCAGACTCATTAGGGGCCATAAATACATCTCAGATAGTGACGGGAAACGGGCAAATTGCATTAGATTTAGTTGTTGTTATTGATACTAGTGGCTCAATGTCTGATGAGGCAGGGGATTTAAGTAAACAGATTGATGCGACGATTGAGGCGGCATCAGCAAAGTGTCCATCTCACCTTCGGGCGACATTTTTAGGTATCGAAGGGACTTGGGCAAATACGAAGTTTGATCAATCTGCCAGTGAATATTTAATTAAGATCGGTGCGAACGAAAGGGATCTACAAGCAAGATTACCGTTTAAAGAATCCGATGGACGAGATCATGCTGGAAATAAAGAAGATTTATGTCGTGCGGTTATTGATATTAGTAAACACTTTGATTGGCGAGATGATGCGCGTAGGGCTATTTTTGTGCTGGGTGATGAAGGGATGGAAGGTGGCGGTGGAATTCTTACTCGTGCTGCGATTGCAAAAAATAATGAAGCCATATCTGTCGCTCAAGAAAGAGGAATTAAGGTGTATACCTACCAAGGTACACCGGATGATAGCCCAACAAATCTAGATCGTTTTCCGACTCTTGCTGATAGAGATAACGTGACGAGGGAGTATGAACGACTAGCCAAAGAAACCGACGGACGTGCGTACATTTACACCACAGGGATTGCAAATTTCTCGTTGGTTTTACAGGAAATATTATGTGATAGCTTAATACCACCAGCCAAACCAGATCGAAGGCTTTCAGAGTGTGATTCTGTCTGTGAAAACTTGCCACTCATTATAAATACTGTGAATACATTGTCTGATATTATAAAAAAGACCATAGATTCTTGCTGCCCTGATCCCAAGCATGATGACCACTCAGATTGTCAGTGTAAACATTAGAATTGGTTTGCTAGAAAAAGTAAAAGCGGGAATATTTCCCGCTTTAATTATGTGAATGGTAAATATAGTAATTAGTAAAAAATACCAATGATCGCACAGTGAGCCACAAAACCTACCATCAGCGGCACGGCGGTTCGTTTTACCACATCAAATGGCTGCAGTTTTGCACCACTGGATACGGCAATGATTACCCCCGCGACTGGGGACATACCTCGGCCCATGTGTGAGGCTTGTTGCATTGGTAAAATCATTGCAATAGGGTTAACGCCCATACTATGTGCAATTTGTGGAATTAACTCAACGAACGCGAGGAATGGCGCATTACCTGAACCCATAATAATAGCAGCGGCAAGTGTGACGAGTGCGAACACAATCGCCATGGCAAATGGTGGCAAGCCGACGGATTCAGCACCTAAAATCAGTTGGTCAATTGCTCCACTGACTTTAATACCATGAGCGAACACTCCAGCGGCAACCAATAAGCCGACCACATTACTGAATGCATGACCCATACCATTTAGAAATGTTTGGAAGCCATTACAAACCGCTTTAAAATTACGTACGCGAAGTGTTTCAATCACCATGCAAATGGCCATCGCAATCAGCACGATAGTCACAACATCTAAGTGAATACCGGAAAAGAACAAATTGGACGTTCCTACTGCCATAATAATGGGGAGCATAGGAAGAAGTGCATAATATCCAGGAACTGACTTAGTAATTTCTTCTTTTTCATGTGACTGAACGGCTTTACCAATTTCAGGTACGAAACCTTGTTTTCGGTCACAGTGACGTTGCCAGAAAATATGGGTAATACCGACGACCAATACAGTGGCTAATGCCGCTGGCCCTTGATAGTAAAGCACATACTCAACGACAGACATATCGACCGCTTTCGCACCACGAATGGCATCAATCGCGGTTGGTGTATAAGCCACCCCAAGAGAAGTTGCGATAACCCCAGCCGCAGAAGCAGGTGATAATCCCAAACCAATCATAATTGGGAACATGGTTCCCATTAATAATACGGCTAAGCCTGTTGCTGATGGGATAGCTAACTGCAAGATACTCGCCAGCAAGAAAGAGAAAAATAGCAGTACATAAGGGGAACGCATATTTTTCAGTGGCTTAGTTGCAACACGTACTACCGCTTCATTGGCACCGATATGGTCCATATAGTGCGCAAAGCCCATCAATGCCATGATCATTAAACCGAGATCCGCTGCGCGGCTACTGAATAAATCTCGCATGACTTCAAATGGGTCGAGCCAAGTGATACCGGTGGTGGCGACATTTTTAGGGAGGATAGGACCCCAACCAAGGGCTAGGGTGAATATCATCAATACTAAGCCAGCGATTAATAGTACTGGCTCAGCTTTGTACCCCTTCAAAATAAATCGCGCAACCAAAACAACGATAATCAGAACCGTTAGAATTGGGATCATGCTTTAGCTCCTGGTTTGAAGCGTTCTGCGGTGATTTGTACCACTTGTTTTAATACATCGCTGGCGGCATGTAGGGATTTAACGGGTAAATATTCATAGATTGAATGGAAGTTATGTGCGCCTGTGAAGATATTAGGGCAAGGCAATCCATTTTGCGATAATGCAGCTCCATCATAACCCCCACGCATAGGAATGACTTTTGGAGTGATACCACAAGCTTGGTAGGCATCAACGGCAATATCAATAGGGTAACGGTTATCACCTTGTAGGCTATTGTAAACGTTAGAGTAGCGGTCTGATAGCTTACAAACAACACTTTCGCTTCCCCAAAGGCTTTCGCAGCTCTCTGCTAATTGTTTTAAGAAAGCCATACGTTTGCGATAGCCGTCTTCGGTAAAATCACGCACATCCATTTTTAAAACAGTACGGGCGCTGTTACCTGACATTTGTTTCACCCAATAATAGCCTTCGCGTCCATCGGTATACTCAGGAGCTTCACCACCCGGTAACATGGCAATAAATTTTTGTGCCATTAATAATGAGTTAACCAGTTTGCCTTTTGCGGACATTGGATGAGCCGATTTACCCGTAAAGATGATTTCGGCATCACCTGCGTTCCAGTTTTCATACACCAGTTCACCGATACCGCAGCAGTCCAAAGTATAGGCAAAATCAGCACCAAACTCTTTAACATCAAAGACTTTTGCGCCACGGAGGCCTTGCTCTTCATCTGGAACGAAACCAATTTTAATGGTGCCGTGCTTAATTTCTTGATTTTGCTTAAAGTATTGCAGCATATCCATGATAGAGGCAATTGCCGCTTTATCGTCAGCACCTAATAGGCTAGTTCCATCAGTGACAATTATGTCATCACCAATGTAATTCACTAATTCAGGGAACTCACTCTTACGTAGATAAATATTAAGTTCTTTATTCATGCATAAATCTTCACCGGTGTATGGCAAAATTTGTGCTTTAGTATCATTGGTTTGTTCTGCGCTAGTGTCTAAATGGCCGAAGAAAGCGACGGTTGGGACATCATAATCAAGATTGGAAGGCAAAGTTGCGGTGACAATAGCTGTGTCACGCAGCTTAATATCTTCAACGCCCAGAGCTTCTAACTCTTGGACCAGCTGTTTCGCAAGGACGCGTTGTCCTTCTGAGGAAGGCATAATTCCTGCCGCACCCTTTTCCCTATCAGTGGTGGTGTTAATTTTGGTA
Organism: Providencia sp. PROV150; assembly: GCF_028481025.1. Lineage (NCBI taxonomy): Bacteria > Pseudomonadati > Pseudomonadota > Gammaproteobacteria > Enterobacterales > Morganellaceae > Providencia > Providencia sp. PROV150. Next base: position 16,657 of record NZ_JAMPPJ010000031.1, read on the forward strand.
TAAGAAATAAACCGCTCAACAATATTCATTCTTTTTATTCCCCAGCATCTTATAGAATGCGTTTTACATTAGTTATATCTGTGGCTGTAATTTCATTTCACAGTATTATTCTTGTATCACAATTAAAGATATTCTGAATATCAGACCTGTTGAATTTTTCTAAGAAATGCTAGTGAGAATATAAAATTGATAATTAATAGTGGCATTATTCGAATAATGAATTAAAATGGGCGACTTTACTCCTGCCTTATTTTTCGTCTTAAATAATATTGTTAAATTATTGATATTAAATCGTAAGAATATTCTTTCGTAATGTGTTTTTTATTTAACACCTTATTTTAAACTTATCCTATCTTAAATTTAATTAATATATATTGCTGTTAGATGTTCAAAAGATAATTTTTCCTAGAAATAAAAATTTTTAATTAGCAAAATTAATAGAAAATTAGATGGAATGAATGCTTAAAATCATATTTTGATATTTTATTTCTTTGCCTTTCATTTAGATAATTGAATCAATTTTATACTGACTGTTTTTTGCAGGATGGTGATAAAAATTTTCTTTTGTCTTGTTTCGTATTACCTCTACTTTTTTACATTGAAAGCAAATGAAGATTTACTGGCAGGTATTTCTTCGTCATTTGATATGTAATTTTCAAGCAAAATTTTACTTCTGTGCTCAGCATCTCTGAATTATTTATTTTTATTAAAAATCAGTATGTTAATTTTGATTGTCATAAGTTTGCATCATATCTTTATTGTGGGGAAATTGACTTATTTTCTACGAATTGATTACTTTTTGTGATCTCCACTTGAATTTTGATATTTTCGATCACTTACTTTTTGATATTATGCAAAAGTATAAATAATATGTATTAATCAAAAACGAAAGAAAACGTAAACAAAAGAGGATGAAGCAATGACTGTTTCGCGCAGAACCTTTATAAAAGGATTAGCAGCCAGCGGTGCAGCAATGTCGGTTTCTAGTCCCATTTTAGCCAATGATGGAAAACCTTCAAATGTTAAGCCTTACCGACCCGATAACGCCCCTAACTTATTGATAGTATTCCCTGATGAGATGCGTGCCCACGCATTACAATTTATGGGAGAAGATCCGTCAATTACCCCTAATTTAAATAAGTTTGCCAAACAAGCGAAAGTCATGACGCAGATGGCATCCAATTACCCATTATGTTCCCCATTCCGTGGCATGTTTATGACTGGGCAATATCCTGTTCGTAACGGTATTACAGGCAACGCACATGATTATGGTGGAAAGGTAGGGATTGATTTATCACCTTATGCCAATTGTTGGTCTGATGTTTTGAAATCATTGGATTACAGCACGGGGTATATTGGTAAATGGCATTTAGATGCGCCATATGCACCTTTTATTGAAAGCTATAATAACCCAATGGAAGGTCGTTATTGGAATGAATGGGCTGCTCCAAACCGCCGCCATGGCTTTGATTTTTGGTACTCCTACGGCACATATGATCTGCATATGAAACCGATGTATTGGGCCAATAATACACCACGGGAAAAACCGATTTATGTAGACCAATGGGGACCAGAGCACGAAGCGGATATGGCCATAAAATTCTTACAAAATAAAAATGGGCAGTACCGTGATAATACCAAGCCATTTGCGCTGGTTGTTTCTATGAACCCTCCGCATTCACCGTATGACCAAGTTCCACAAAAGTATCTCGATGCCTATAAAGGAAAAACCTCGCAAGAGTTAAATACTCGGCCAAATGTTAAATGGGATGTGGAATACCAAGAAGGCTATGGACCTCAATATTTCAAAGAATATCTGGCGATGGTAAACGGCGTTGATGAACAATTTGGTCGCATCGTTGATGAGCTTGAAAAACAAGGTCTTGCGGATAATACATTGGTTGTTTTTTTCTCTGATCATGGTAGTTGTCTTGGCGCAAATGGCCAGCCGACAAAAAATAACCCTTATGATGAGTCGATGCGTGTTCCGATGATGTTTCGGTTACCGGGTAAAATTCAACCAGGGCAAGATGATGCATTAATGTCAGCGCCGGATATCTACCCAACGATTCTAGGTTTGTTGGGGTTAGAGCAATGGATCCCTGGTTCAGTTGAAGGAAGTAATTTAGCTGAACGTGTAGTCACTGGTGAGGGGGAAGTCGCTAACTCTCAACTTTATTTATTTATTCCGTATGGTGAACCTTCGTTTGGTAAACGTGGCGTGAGAACGAAAACGCATACATTGGTTATTGACCGTCAGGATGGGCAACCACTGAAATATACGCTTTATGATAATGTAAATGATCCTTATCAAATGAAAAATGTGGCAGATGAGAACAAACCCATTATTGATAAATTAATTAAAGAAGAGCTTATACCGTGGTTAGAAAAAACCGGTGATTCTTGGAGACCAACAGAGTTTATTACAGCAACAACAAATAAATTAAATAAAAAAGTTTCAGCTTGTGAAGTTAAATAAATCATTTTTTGCCACCTAATAAACTAGGTGGCATTAATTAAAAAAAATGAAAATATTATTCTCTAATAAAACAGGGAATCACTATCCTCGTGCTTAAATAGTACACAGCTTTGGAATAAAGATAATGAAAAAATTAATTATTGCTAGTGCAGTGTTATTTTCAATTTCATCACAATATGCTCTCGCAAATAACTATAAAACAACAATTGAATATCGTCATCAATATTTAGATGCATCAGGGAAAAGCGGAGATAGAATTAAAGCTTTTTTGGATACAGGGAAAAATATTGGATTTGAGTTAGATGCACGCTATGGAAATAAAGATGGTGCTTATGACGCAATGAAAATTGATGGTTCGGAATTTTCAGCTTTTTATTATACAAAATTGAATCCAAATTTAGTGGGGCTTGTCGGTGCTTCTCTTGATTTCGATAAATTAGGTTTAGTTTATGTTCCTTATGTCCGTTTAAATTATACATTCGATAATGGTATTCGTTTACAAGGCCGTTATAAATGGAAAGTGTGGGATTATGGTCAAGTAGGAGAAAATGGCAGTAATTATCACTCTAAAATCCAAGAGTTTGATAGCTGGATAGGTTACAAATGGGGTAACTTAGATTTACAGTATCAATTGGATTTAATGTGGGAAATGGCTGACAACGCTCAACCTCTTTACAATGATAAAAAATTCGATTATCAACACAACGTTCGCCTTCGTTATGATATTAAAGCAGATGATGGTGCGTTATGGCGCCCATTTGTTGAAGTGGGCAATGTGAAAGAAAATAGGTTTTCAAGTGACCGTCAAACACGATTCCGTGTGGGTATTCAATATACTTGGTAATATCATTTTCATATAAATATATATTTGCCCACGAGTGATCGTGGGTTTTTTATTGCCGGTTTGCAAAGAAGAGAAAAGAATAAATACTGAAAAACAAGAAAAATGGCCAATAAATTGGCCAAAAGAAAGTAATGAAATGACAATTTGAGCAATGGTAAATCGGGTTGTAATGAATTAAATTTTGAGTTTAATAACTTCACTTGCTGCTAATAAATAGGCTCCAGCTCCATAATCCATATTATGGTCATATTTGACATCTCGTGGGTTGAACGCCGGAAGCTGTACCCAACCTAGCATTCCATTGGGGTGAATACAGTTTTGTAGTGCACACCATGATTTTTCGAGCAGAGGCAGGTAGCGTGCTTCTTCCAGTAAACCTTGGTTTAAGCCCCACGCTAATCCATAGCAAAATAATGCAGTGGCACTACTTTCAGGGGCAGGGAAGCTTTGGGGATCAAGTAAACTAGTGCGCCAGAAACCATCTTCTTGTTGGTATTGAATGACAGTTTCCATTAGCTCGGTAAATAAATTTACATATTGCTGGCGGGCAGGGAACTCTTTAGGTAACGATTGTAAAATACGTGGGATAGACGCAATGACCCAACCAATACCTCGGCTCCAAAATACTTTTTCACCATTTTTTTCACGTAATTCACCACCCTTGCCATCAGGAATGTAGCGATAATCGCGATAAATTAAGCCAGTTTCAGGATCACGCAAATGTTCTATCGCATCCCAATAAGCGGTATGCATGTAGTCTAAGTAGCGATTGTCATTTGTTTTAGCTGATAACGCGGCAAAAGCAGGGGGAGCCATGAAGAGTGCATCACACCACCACCAGTCTTCTCGACCTGGTTTTGGCTCTACTAACATAAGGTTGAATGCATTAATAGTGGGTTCAAGGACTTCTGGATGATCAAATTGCGAACTTACAGCTAAATAGGCTTGAGTACAGACATGGTCATCGGCAAAACGTGGGTTAGGTCCTGTACGAAATCCAGTATGTAATGTGTAATCCAATACACCAGCGAGATATTCGTTATCCTGTGTTGCTTGCCATGCAGCAGCAACACAAGACCACAGAACACCACGTTCCCAGTCCGTATCTTTAATAAAACGGGTTTTGCCACTACGACGAAGTACACTGCGTACTTGGTTTTTTGATTGATAACGGTAAACCCGTTTCATATCATCTAAAACCGTATTACGTTGTAATAGTTTTGGTAATGATGATTGTTCCATTATTTTCTCCAGATGGGTTAGCGAGCTAACCAGCCACCATCAACAGCAATGGTATAACCATTAATATAGTCACTTGCTTTGGAGGCTAAAAAGATGGCTGGCCCTGCTAAATCCTCAGGAGTTCCCCAACGGCCCGCAGGAATGCGCTCTAAGATAGCTGCGTTGCGATCCGCATCAGCGCGCAGTGCTGCCGTGTTGTCTGTTGCCATGTAACCTGGGGCAATCGCATTCACATTAATGTTGTATTGGGAAAGCTCAGTAGCGAGAGCACGAGTGAGCCCCATGACGGCTGACTTACTTGCAGTGTAAGATGGAACCCGAATACCACCTTGGAACGAGAGCATTGAGGCAATATTAATAATTTTCCCACCATTACCTTGCTTCACGAATTGGCGTGCAACACGTTGAGATAAAAAGAATAAGGTTTTTTGATTAATATTAATCACATCGTCCCAATCTTTTTCACTAAACTCTAATAAGTCTTCACGGCGAATAATACCCGCATTATTGACAAGGATATCAATATGGCCCATGGCGGATACCGCATCATCAACCAAAGTTTGTAACCCGTCTTGTTCCATTAAATTCATAATAATGTAGTGAAACTTACGGCCTAAAGCTTCGACTTGAGCGCGTGTATCAGGAGCATCTTGGATGCCAACTCCAACAATATCTGCGCCTGCTTGTGCTAAACCAATTGCCATTCCTTGACCTAAACCAGTATTACATCCAGTGACAATCGCAACTTTTCCTGTTAAATCAAATAAGTTCATCTGTACCTCACTTACGATGTGGCAGTACTGCCACATCGTTTTTTATTATGTTAAAAAAGATAAAAGGGTTATTTCAGATCTTTCATGGCGACATGATCCATATCGTGGAACACCTGATTTTCCCCAACCATTCCCCAAATAAATGTATAAGCAGCAGTTCCCACGCCTGAGTGAATAGACCAACTTGGGCTAATGACGGCTTGTTCATTACGAACAACAATGTGGCGTGTTTCCGAAGGCTCACCCATATAATGGAAAACAACGTTGTCTTCTTTCATATTGAAATATAGATACACTTCCATGCGACGTTCATGGGTATGGCATGGCATGGTATTCCATAAGCTACCGGGCTCGAGTACTGTCATGCCCATTGATAATTGGCAGGTTGGTAAAATAGATGGGTGTAAGAATTTATAGATGGTACGAACGTTACAATTCTCTACATTACCTAATTTTTCTGGTGAAGCTTGTTCGATAGTAATTTTGCGTGTTGGGTAGGTATGGTGTGCAGGTGCACAGTTCATATAAAAACGTGCAGGGGTAATCGCATCAGTACTGATAAACTCGACAGATTTGGCTCCCATACCAATATAAATAGCTTCTTTTGGTGCGATATCATAGGATTGGCCATCAACGATAACTTGACCTGCGCCCCCAATATTAATTGCACCCAGCTCACGACGCTCAAGAAAGAACTCAACGCCTAATGCTTTTCCTGCCATTAGAGCGAGTGGCTTTTGTGTTGGAACAATGCCACCCACAATAATGCGGTCGATATGGCTATAAGTGAGATTCATTTCCCCTTCACGGAACAAGTTCTCGATCAGGAACTGTTTGCGTAAGCCTTCTGTATCAAGTGTTTTTGCATGCTCACTGTGAATTGGTTGACGAATTTCCATTATAAATACCTCATGATTTACTGATAGGTAACCGACTTTAATGGTCGGTATCCCCGAATACAGAGTGAACGTGTTCACCTCTGATGAATGTGTCTGTTAGATAAAAATTGTTATCAACAACGGCAAAATTAGCTTGAGCCCCAACTCGGATGTAACCAAATTGGTCATCGATTCCAAGGTATTGAGCGGGAACCGATGTGGCCATTTGTACGGCTTCCCATTCAGGAACATGCGCGAGTTGCACCATGTTGCGCAATGCGTTATCAAGGCTACATGTACTACCCGCAAGAGAGCCATCAGCTGTACGAGCTTGCCCTTGAGTGACCTTCACCGTCTGTGCCCCAAGGAGATAATCGCCATCCGGTAAGCCCCCAGCTCGCATACAATCTGTAATTAAAGCGAGCTGCTGATAACCTTTCATTCGATAAGCTAGCTGCATCATGACGGGGTGAACATGAATGCCATCGGCAATCAGCTCTGCAAGGACATCGTGGTACAACACTGCGCCACAGCAACCGGGCTCTCTATGATGTAAACCCGTCATGCCGTTATAAAGATGCACGCCACAATCTGCACCATGTGAAAATGCGAGACTGGTTTGTATGAAATCAGCGGCAGTATGTGCAACACTGGTCTTAATATTGTGTTGTACTAGCCAATCAATAGCCTCAATGGCACCTTCTGCTTCAGGTGCAACAGCAACTCGCAAAAGTGTGTGATTAGCACATTGCACAAGGTCTTCCAATTCATGAATGGTCGGCGATTTTAAGTACTTAACAGGATGCGAGCCTCGATGACGTTCAGTGAAGTAAGGGCCTTCTAAAAAACTGCCGACTAACTGGGCTCCTGATGTTTGCGGCTTGGCGATAAAGTCACTCACTTGGATGAGTGCGCGTTTGATATCATCCATTGGTGCGGTGACGGTGGTTCCCACCCAAGCCACAACACCGGTTTTGACTAATGCATCAGCGATGGTTTGCAACCCTTGTTGGCTTGCATCCATGACGTCTGCGCCAGCACGACCATGAATATGGATATCAACAAACCCCGGTAGTAAGGAGCACCCTTCAAGACGGATGACTGGGCAGTGTTCGGGGGCGGTATCCGTAATTTCCTGTATAACACCGTTGCACACTCGAACATACTGCTGATAGCGAATTCCCTCAGGTGTAAAGGTACGATCCGCTAAAATGGCATATTGCTGTTTCATAGGCCATCTTCTTCACATTCAGGCTCTGACATCATAGCCAGTTGTTGGCGTAGATCTTGAATACTACTCGTGCCAATATCGTGTAAGATAGAAAGAAGTTCTTTTGCACCAACCCCTTCACGTTCCAATGCCGCATTGACAATCATCGGTAGATTAACGCCAGCTAAAACTTCAACGGATTTATCTTCCATCATAATTGCCATAGCGCGGTTACAAGGGGTTCCACCAGGAAGGTCGGTGAGAAAAAGTATTTGTTCACAATTCATGGCACTCATTGCTGCTCGCATTTGTTGTTCCAATTCGTCGGGAGAAAGGGTTTCAACAAAATCAATAAACACCATATTTTCCTGTTCACCTGCGATGGCTTTGACAGCGGAAGCCATACCGCTCGCAAAATTAATGTGCCCAGAAACAATCAAACCAATCATTGATAACTCCTTGCTGGTGGGTAACTTAGCTACCCACCTAAAAACAATTTAATACGATTCTGTTACATCACACCAAGTACATGGCCAATAACACCGAAGGCCAAGACAGAGAAGATAAGCACCGGCGGTTTTGCCCAGAAACCTGTCCCTTTCACCATTTTGAACATCAAAAAGACAAGGCACAGAGGGAGTAAGTTAGGCATGATTTTGTCGAACAAGGCGGTTTGTAGTTCGACCACCTTGCCACCTACCTCAACAGCAGCGGTGGTTTGTACTTTTATGAAAGTGGCGGAAAGTGCCCCAATCACAAAAATCCCCATGATGTTGGCGGCTTTTGCTAATTTTTCTGTTGCGTCGCTCATGTTAACCATCGCCGCAGTACCTGCGCGATATCCCATGAACATCAAGCCAAAATAGACAAAAAAGTGAACAATTTGGTACAAAAAGAAGAAAACAAATGGGCCGGCAATTGAGCCTTCCATTGCGATAGATGCACCTAATGCTAAAGTCAGTGGCATCAATGTCATATGGTCGATAGCATCGCCAATTCCACCTGTTGGCCCCATACCTGCCACTTTCATTACGTTGACAGTAGAAGGCTTCTCTTTGTTCTCTTCCATGGCAACGGCAGTACCAAGTAAGAAAGTAAATAATTTTGGACTCGCATTGAAAAACTGTAAGTGATTTTTCAGTGCAGTTGCATAATCGCGTTTGTTATTACCATGAATTTTGCGTAGGGCTGGGATGATGGAGAATGCAAAGCCTCCCCCTTGCATACGTTCAAAGTTAAAGTTACCTTCCATAAATAGCCCGCGAAATGCACAACGCCATAGATCGCCTTTCGTGATGACTTTGCGGACAGTGGTATCTTGGTACTCATCAATGCCATCAACGTAGGATTCCACTGGTAAGTTTTTGGTTTCTACTGCTGTTTTGTTATCAGATACCATCTTCAAAATCCTCATTTTGTTGTGAGTTATTCTTGTTGTTGTTACCGCTGAAGAAGTAATACAGGGCTGCCGCAGATGCGCCGAGTATTGCTACTGCCATAATTGGCAGTTTGAGATAAGTGGTCATAACGAAACCAACAAAGAACACACCAGCCACTTCTTTTGACCACATGATTTTCAACAACATCGCGAAGCCAATTGCTGGAACCATTTTGGCGCCAATACCTAAGCCTTCGAGGAGTACTTTTGGTGTATTTTCATCAATCCACTGTGCTGCGTGTTCACCGAAGTAAACCGTTACAAAGGCGACGATCGCGTAGAGTAAAGAACGAACGGTAATTGTGGCGATTAATAACCGGGAGATCCCCGCCGCATCGGCTTTTTCAGCGTAGCGATCAGCTTTCCCCATAGTGAATGCGGTGATCGCAAAAAAGCCAATAATGATCATTTGCATGAGAACGGCAATTGGCATACCAATTCCCATCGCTACCGCTGGTGATTGATTGGTCATAATGGCGAATGCAACGGCGGCGATAGTGCCTAAGGTAACATCAGGTGGCTGAGCCCCTGCATTTGGAACAAGCCCCAGCCAAGCTAATTCTAATGTTGCACCCGCAATTAAACCGACTTGCATATCACCCATAATCAGGCCGACAACAGGCCCTGTGATCAGTGGACGATGGATATTGAGTGCAACGTCATACTTATCTATACCGCAAAAGAAGGCCCATAAAGCCACGAGAGAAGCTTCATAAATCATAATAGTTTTCCTTAAACGCCTTAGTGTTAAGTTGTTATCTCAATCTGCTTATGCTGTTGCGAGAGTAAGAACATTAACGGGGGTTTGGTCTGGAGTATTTTGAATTGTGCAAGCTACTCCTTTGTCGACAAGCCGACGAAATGCTTCTAAGTCGCGCTCATCCACAGACACTGTTTTGGCAATTTGGCGTTTTCCTTCATGGAAGTGCATATTGCCAACGTTGCAGTGAGTGATAGGAACTCCACCTTCGACAAGGCGAGCAACATCTGTTGGGTTATTGCAAAGAATAAAGATTTTTTGACGAGGAGACGCTTTGTGAATGACATCGATAGTTTTTTCGATAGAGAAAAATCGGACAGCATATTCTCCACCTGCGGACGCTTTCATCCCTGCTTGCATAAAAGCAGAATTAGGACCCTCCGCAGCATCATCATTAGCGACAAGAATTAAATTTGCTTCAGTGTGTTTACCCCAAGTGATTCGAATTTGCCCATGTAATAAACGCTCATCGATTCGGGTCCAGACAATATTTGGTGTGTGCATATAATTGCTCTCTTATTATTAGCTATATTTATCATTAAGAAGGCATGAAGCCATCTTCTTGATATGAGAACGGGTAAATAGTGACACCTTGAACAACCCGATTAATTTCTCCAGTTGGAGATGGGTTATCTGGTGTATTCCCCAGTGCAATGGAACTATGGAATGCAAAGGCCTGCGCTAACATTAAATAAGGAAAAAATAGGGCTGAGTCTGAGCACTGCTCCATTTTTTTAATATAAACGAAACTTTCCTCTATTTGTGTGTCATCAGAAGAGGAGGTGACCGCGATCACTTTTGCTGAAGCATTATCGTGAATTACCTCTCTTAATAAGTCAGTCTCATACTGTCTGGTGTATTTATCGTTTGACAGAAACAGCACGACTAACGTTTCTTTATTGACGATAGATTTCGGTCCATGGCGAAACCCTAAAGGCGTGTCAAAGTTAGCAACGACCTTACCAGCCGTTAATTCCAACATTTTTAGGGCAGCTTCTTGTGCAAGGCCTTGTAAGCCACCACTACCTAAATAAATGACTCGTTTAAATTTACCTGCATAATCTTCACGGATACGGCGGTTAAACTGAGTGTAACTGTCGTGATAATCTTGGAAATAGGGTTTAATTTCATTCAAATAGAAGGATTCGGTTAAGAAAATACACAGCGCAGCCATCATCATGGATGAAAAGCTTGACGTCATTGCTAATGAACGGTCATTTGATTCTTCTGGCATTAAAATGGCTAATGCATTGGTATTATTTTGGCAATAACGATATAGCTGCCCTTGCTCGTTGCAGGTTAAAACTAAGTGGTAACACTGAGTTAGGCATTTTTCTGCCACATTAAGAGCAGCAACACTCTCGGGACTATTGCCAGAGCGAGCAAAAGAAATTAGTAACGTTGGTACGTTTTCCGCTAAATATTCTTTTGGGTCGGCGACTAGATCCGTGGTGGCAATGGCATCAATACGGCGTTTTAAATGGCCTGTTAGAACGGGGGCAAGGGCGCGGCCTGCGAAAGCCGATGTTCCAGCTCCCGTCATGATAATGCGTGCGTCTGGTGCCTGAAGCACTTTAGCTAAAAATGTATCAATTTCAGCACGTTGTTCTTGTATTAGCTGGTTTGTTTTTTCCCAGCATTCAGGTTGTTGCTCAATTTCTTTTGCTGTCCAGAATGCGTTTAGCTTTTCGAGTTCAGGTGTTTGATAGCTTAAATATTCCATGTCAAACCTCAGTGACTAAATTTACATGCATCGGCATATACCGAAAGTACGTCGCGAATTTTTGCAAAAATAAAGGATTTCGCTGAGCCATCGATCATGCCTTCTCTTAATTGTTGGAATTGATGTGGCATGTATTGGCTTAAAAGTGGTAACGGGATCGGTTTTGAAGATAAGTTAGCCATCAGCGTTTCTATGGCTTGGTTAATTTCTTTATCAGGCCAGTAATAACGAATACGGTCACTAAAACTATAAACGCGTGCAAAAGCTTGCTGCTGGGCATCACCATGGTAGTATTTTTGCCAAAATTCGGGCTCACGGCACATCAACTGTTCCATTTTCTCTTTTAAGTGAGAACACTGTTCTGCTGGGAACATTTCATTCTCAATTTCACACAGAGAATAGAGGGCTTCTCGCATAGCAAATGTTAAAGCCGGGCCCACTTTCAAAATGGCAAAGTGGTCTTGGACGAGTTGCTTATAAGCATCTGGTGTTTGGTAATCGGTGGAGTGTGCTTCAAAAACAAGATGAGGGTAGTCATCAACAACTTTACTTAATGCTTGTGCTTTTTCGGGTTGATAATCAATAACACCGGTATGGTCAAATTCCACACCAGGTTGAACGACGAGGCCAATAACACGTGTCCAGCAGTCACCGACACCTGCTTTTTCGAACGCTTTCGCATGGCAGTCTAAGGTTTTTCTCGCGGCTTGTGGGTCTGTGACTTCAACACCTTCAAGCGCTTCAGTTGCTCCACCTGGTACGGGGACTTCCGTACCAATAACATAGACGATATCGCTGTAGCCAAATTTTTCTTTGGCGGTTTTTTCTGCAATAACTGCGAGTCGGGCGGCACGTTGTGCAACGATTTCATCCGTGAGTGGAACAGGGTCATCTGCACAGGACATACTGCAATCAAGGTGGATTTTTTTGAACCCTGCGGCAACGTAATGTTCAATTAGGATATCGGCATTATCCATGGCGTCAGCGGCATTAAGCCCTTGCCAACGGTTAGGACCTAAATGGTCACCACCAAGAATTAGCTTATTTAGAGGAAAATTGATTTTTTCTGCTTTCTCAACCACATAATTGAAAAAGTCAGCCGGAGTCATACCCGTATAGCCACCAAATTGGTCAACTTGATTGGATGTGGCTTCAATTAAAAGAAAGGAATCATTATCCAGCGCTTGGTGCAATGAAGCTTCAATAACAAATGGGTGGGCTGAGCAAACAGAATAAATGCCATTCTGTTTACCAAGTTTATTTTGCTGAACAATCTTTTCTAAAGGATGCATTAATACTAACTCCACAATCAACACGGTTGTATTGTTAATGGAGTTAGCGAGTTATTGCTCTTTATCGACGATGATCACTTCAATTTTATGGTTTTTCAACTCTTGGACATATTCATCAGGGATCCCAGAGTCTGTCACCAAAACATCAATATCAGCGAATTCACGGATCATATGACAGCTGCGCTTACCAAATTTCGTAGAATCAGCAACCGCAATAACAGTTTCCGAGATTTCACACATTAACCGGTTAAGGCTAGCTTCCTGTTCATTGTGTGTCGTGATACCAACGCGTAAATCGAACCCATCAACCCCAAGAAAAACCTTGTCAAAACGATAATTTCTGAGGCTATTTTCTGCTTGTGAGCCAGAAAACGATAAAGCATTTTTGCGCAATGCGCCGCCAGTCATTAGTACATCAACGCCAGCGGCTGTTGCTAACTCCATTGCGACATCTAAACCGTTAGTCATGACAACGACGCTATCCCGCGACTTTAAGTGTGTCGCAATTTCTCGTGTCGTTGTCCCCGAGTCTAAAATGATCGTGTCGCCATCATTAATGAGCGCGGCGGCTGCTTTCCCTATTAATGTTTTTGTGCCCGCATTCTGCCCACGTTTTTCATGGATGCTAAGTTCAGCAATAAACCCAGTATTTGGAATTGCTGCCCCATGGGAGCGGACCACATAACCATTCTTTTCAAGAAAGCTTAAATCGCTACGGATGGTGACACTTGAAACTTTAAATATTTCGGCTAAATCTTCGACTCGTGCTTTACCTTGTTGGTTAATCATGTCGAGGATTTCCATGCGCCGTTCAACTGCCGCTTTCACTTTCATCTCCTTACGAAACCAAATGATTTTCTTTCATTTGATTTCGAATTAAGTTTACTACGCTAAAAAATACCGACAACGAAAAAAAACAAAACTTTTGATCTCTTTCACAAAGTTTCGATTTGTGTGTTGTTTGCTTACGGATATTTTCAAATTTTAAATATCATATCTTCGAATAAGAAAGTATCCAATCAATAAAGTAGCAATAATTGTACTTTTACTAAGCAACCCCTGTGTTTTGCATAAATATTAGCAATATTTGCAAAAAATTCGCTAAATATAAGCTCAAAAATTGGCATAAAGTGCGATGGTGGTAATTGAAGTTCGAAAGGAATAGAAGTTTCTTTAAAGCAAAAACAAAAGTTACTGGGCTACTGTGTGTTATTTATATGCTTTTCAACGTTTCTGACTCAAATTAAACGCTTTCAAATTCTTTCATTTTTTGATTTTGTGATTTCAATCTCTTTTGGTTTTTCGTGTTTTGCGTAATGCTATAAAAATAACCTGACTGTTTCGGATTAATTTAAATGCCTGCAAACCAACCCACTTATTTTCATATGATGGCGAAACCCACCAGTTATCGCTGCAATATTAAATGCGAATACTGTTTTTATCTTGAAAAAGAAAATGTGTTTCACGAGCAACCAAAGGAAGACCAGCATGACGTTATGCCTGATAACGTACTACGTCGTTATATCAAAGACTATATCCAGTCCCATGCTGGTGAACAGGTAGACTTTTCATGGCAAGGTGGGGAGCCAACCCTTGCAGGGCTCGAATTTTTTGAGCGTGTTGTTAAGTACCAAAAGCAATATGCCCAAGGAAAAATCATCACGAATAGTGTGCAAACTAACGCTATTGCGATTAACCGACAATGGGCGCAGTTTTTTGCAGACCACGGTTTTTTAATCGGTGTATCTATTGATGGCTTAGAAGCTGTTCATGATAAATATCGAATTTCCGTTAATGGTAACCCAACTTTTGAGCGTGTGAAGAAAGCGATTCAGCTCCTGATTGAATATGGTGTTGAATTTAATACCTTAACCGTTGTTAATGACCAAAATTGGCGAAAAGGAAAAGAAACGTATCGAGCTTTGAAAGCATTGGGTTCCACTTTCTTTCAGTTCATCCCCATTGTTGAGGTGGATAGGCGCTTTTCACATACTCAAGGTGGCCATTATGTCCCTGGGCCAAATGCCGCGATGGCACCATTTTCAGTACCCGCTGAGGGATATGGGCAGTTTATGGCTGATGTTTTTGATGAATGGATCTACCAAGGAGACATTGGCAAAATTTATATTCGTCTATTTGATAGCTTATTAGGCACTTGGATGGGCTATCCGGCATCAACCTGTGTGCAATCTAAAACGTGTGGGCAAGCGCTGATTATTGAATCTAATGGGGATGTCTACTCCTGTGATCACTATGTGTACCCTGCCAATCGGTTAGGTAACGTACAACAACACTCCCTTTCTCGTATTGTCTCCTCTAAACAGCAAGTCCGTTTTGGACAAAATAAATATGACAAGCTAACGAGTCTTTGCCAGCGCTGTGAGGTTCAAAGCCTTTGTTATGGCGGCTGCCCTAAGCACCGGATCACGGCGATAGAAGGTGAAAAATATCGCCATAACTATTTATGTCGTTCATATAAAAAGATTTTTCATCATACCGCTTTAGGTATGCAGTTAATGCGTCAAGCGATATCTGGTGGTGCTTTAGCTAGTGATGCACTTGGCGCAATACAGCGTGCTTATAAGCAATAATAATATTATCTGGAGATATTTTTGTGAGATTACCTTCTATGAAGAAAAGCCTATTGGCAGGGCTGATAGCAGCAAGTAGCTTAGTACCTCCCATTGTAGCGAATGCAGGTGGTACACCGGAAAAGCCGAATGTTTTACTGATTATTATGGATGACTTAGGAACAGGGCAGCTCGATTTTGTGCTTGATAGCCTTGATGTCAAAGAGCTTGCGCAGCGCCCATCACCACAGCGTTATCAAGGTGATATTAATAAGATGGTGGAAGCGGCCAGAACGGCGATGCCAAATGTTGCGGACATGGCTGCAGGCGGAATTAAGATGACCAATGCATTTGTGGCTCATCCTGTTTGTGGCCCATCACGAGCGGGTATTTTTACTGGGCGCTCTCCTGCAAGTTTTGGCACTTACAGTAACGATGATGCGATGTTAGGTATTCCTCAAGATATCAAACTATTACCCGCATTATTCCAAGAAAATGGCTATGCCACAGCCAGTATTGGAAAATGGCATAATGCGAAGGTATTGAAAAAACCTAAAATTGCACCAGAAAAGCAAACTCGCGATTATCACGATAATATGATTTCGACACCGGAGCCAGGTTTCGCACCTCATGAAAGAGGTTTCGATTATGCATATAGTTTCTATGCATCAGGGGCGGCACTTTGGAATTCCCCCGCAATGTGGCGAAATGGTGAAAATGTGCCAGCTCCTGGCTATACCACGCATTTGTTAACGGATGAAGCCATTAATTTCATTGATGGGCACAAAGACAAACCTTTCTTTATCAATCTTTCATACAGCGTACCACACATCCCATTAGAAGAAGCTTCACCAGCGAAATACATGGATAAATTCAATACTGGTAATGTTGAAGCCGATAAATATTTTGCTGCGCTAAATGCGGCCGATGAGGGAATTGGTAAAATTATCAATACACTAAAGGAAAATGGTGAATTAGATAATACGCTAATTTTCTTTATTTCTGACAATGGTGCGGTGCATGAGTCGCCAATGCCAATGAATGCGATGGATAAAGGCTTTAAAGGGCAAATGTTTAATGGTGGCGTACGCGTTCCATTTGTTGCTTATTGGCCGGGGCATATTCCCGCAGGTAAACACAGTGATGCGATGGTTTCTGCGATTGATATCTTACCAACTGCATTACAAAGTGCAGGGATCACCATACCCGATAGCATGAAAGTAGAAGGCAAAAATATTATGCCACTATTAACGGGTAAAACAGAAAAGTCACCACATGACTATCTGTATTGGACAGGTCCAGGGACGAAACATTACAGCGAAGAAAACCAAGATTTTTGGCATGGCTACCATGAATGGATCACTTATCAACGCAAAGAAATTCCAAACAACCCTAATTTAGAAAAACTATCGAAAGGCTCATGGGCTATCCGTGATGGGGAATGGGCGCTTTATTTTTATGATGATGGTTCTAACCAGCTCCAATTATTCAATGATAAACAAAATCCAGCCGAATCGAATAATTTAGCAGCTCAATACCCAGAAAAAGTAAAAGAGTTGAAATCTGCTTATTATCAATGGATTAAGGATAAACCAAAACCTGTCGTATGGGGACAAGACCGTTACCAAGTCCTGATTGAATCAGCAAAATAAATACAAACTTTTGTTCTAATCTGCGCGCAAGGATGCGCCAGTTTGCATCATAGAGAAACACGTATGACAATACCGACTGAACGCCCAAAGCTGCCTTATGAGCACCCAGATATAAAAATTTATCAGAAGTTATTCAAAGAGAATATCATTCGAAGATTAATTAGAAAGTCAGCCTATCAATGTAACGATAACCACATCATCAAAGCCTTTCAAGATGAAAATCAACCACTTTCAGTTCTTTGCGAATTATTAGTGCGCTATACCACGGAAGCTTTTGTTCATTATCAAACATGGGGTTACTCTCACGCATACTATCCTGGCAGCCCAGGCCAGCAAACGGTGCGGACAGATGCCCTTGAAGGGGTTAGTAGGGTACTGCCTTTACTTGCTTCATGGCTAGTTCATAGCCAAAAAGCAATATTGAATGGGTTAAATTTAGCATCAATTGACCTTTCTGAAATCATCAAAAATGCATTTTTACATGGTACAGACCCTGCTCATAAAGGCTATTGGGGAAGGCTTGAAAATTATGACCAAAAAATTTGTGAATCTGCAGATTTAGCGCTGACTCTCTGGTTGAGTCGTGAGTGGGTATGGGATAAATTGGATAACTCTGAGCAACAACGCATTATTGAGTGGTTCGAACAGGTTAATCATTGCGATATCGTTGATAACAACTGGCACCTTTTCCCTCTTACCGTGCAATTTGTGATCCGAGCTCTCACAGGTCGAGATACCATTGCAATGTGGCGGTATGAAAGAGTGAAACAATTTTACGTGGGTGATGGCTGGTTTCGGGATGGTGCGAAAGGTAACTTTGATTACTATAATGCATGGGGCTTTTACTATTCATTATATTGGCTGAACCAAATTTGCCCCCACTTCGATGATGAATTCATTCGTAGTTCATTAAATCAGTTTAACCATCATTATCGTTATTTTATGACACCGCAAGGGATTCCATTTTTTGGCCGCAGTGCATGTTATCGCCTCGCGGTGTCCGCGCCTTTATTAGCCGGTGTTGATTTAGGAGGGGATGCTGTGAGTGTGGGGGAGGCTAAAAACGCACTAGAAAGTACTTTGCGTTATTTTATTGGTCATGGTGCCTTAAAAGCGGGAGCGCCAACTCAAGGTTTATTTAGCTATGATGCCCGCCTAGTCGATAATTACAGTGGTCCTGCGAGTAGTTTTTGGTCATTACGTGCTGTAATTATTGCTTTGTATTGTGGCAATCGAATTCAACTTTGGGATAGCCCTTGTAGCCCACTGCCAGTTGAAAGCTCAGACTTTCATTTCGAAATACCATCAATTGCGGTAACGGTTATTGGTGTGAAAGAAACACAAGAGGTCACCGTGATATTTCGTGAAGATTACCTCAAACAGCAATCCCCATTGACGCGCCGCTTAGAGAAACAATTATGCTCTCAGAAAGTAATTGAAACGCTACTAGGCCAATCAAAACGACCTAAAAACAACTTGTTACGTAAAGGAGTGACAAGTTATAGCTCTAAAATGACTCACTACTTCTAATCTTCCTTTCATTTGCTTTCAGTGCGAAAGAAATAGAAATGTGATTTAGATCTTTTACCTTTCTGTTTCTTTCGTTTAATATTATTCGAAATTAATCGAAAGCTGAGAGGCGATTATGTACTTGGTATCTACCCGTAATATGTTGAACAGAGCCCAACTGGGAGGCTATGCAGTTCCTGCATTTAATATTCATAATTTAGAAACCATTCAAGTTGTTATGGAAACTGCTGCAGAAATGGCATCTCCCGTTATTTTAGCAGGAACCCCGAGTACGTTTTCTTATGCAGGAAGTGACTACTTGATAGCTATTTGCCAGCAAGCGGCTGAGCGCTATAAAGTCCCAGTGGCTTTGCATCTAGATCATCATGAAGATATTCCAGATATTTTCCAGAAAGTCTCCGCGGGTGTGCGTTCTGCGATGATTGACGCTTCTCATTTTCCGTTTGAAGAAAATATTCAAATAGTTAAACGGGTTGTTGATTTTTGCCATCAATGGGACTGCACAGTTGAGGCTGAGCTGGGGCGTCTAGGGGGGCAAGAAGATGACTTAGTTGTTGATGCCGCAGATGCACTTTTCACCGACCCTGACGCTGCGATTACTTTTATTCAAAGAACTGGTATTGATTCCTTAGCTGTTGCAATTGGAACCGCTCATGGCATGTATAAAAGTGAGCCACATTTGGATTTTGCTAGGCTGGACGCAATCCGTAAGAAAACGAATTTGCCTTTAGTTCTTCATGGTGCTTCGGGGATCCCTGATGCAGATGTCAGGCATTGTATTGAGCTTGGAATTTGTAAAGTCAATGTCGCGACAGAGCTAAAAATCGCGTTTTCTGATGCAATCAAGCAGTATTTCATTGAGAACCCAGAAGCTACTGACCCTCGCCATTATCTGGTTCCAGGAAAGGCAGCGATGAAAGCGGTGGTGATGGATAAAATTCGTGTTTGCAAAAGTGATGGAACACTTTAACAAGTAAAAATCATCTAGATTTGCTGGGGTATAACCCAAATTTATTGTTGATAGTCCGCAATAAATCGTTTTGAAAATAAAAGGAATATTATGAAACAAGTTGCTGTTTTGCTCGCAGATGGCTTCGAGGAAGGGGAAGCGGTCGTTTTCATTGATATCATGCGTCGGTTAGATATTCATGTCGATGTCTTATCTTGCATGGATTCGCTTATTTTAAATACGTATTTTGGTACTAAAATTAGTGCAGATTATCTGTTAGTCGAAAAGTTATCCCATACTTATGATGCAGTTATGATGCCTGGTGGGCCAAAAGGAACTGACCGTTTGTATGCGAATGAAAAAGTAGTTGATTTCCTTCGGCGGCATATACATGAGGATAAGTATATTTGTGCGCTATGTTCTTCTGGTGCGAAAGTATTAGCAGCTCATGGGTTACTGGAAGGAAGGCATTATAGTACAGGGGACAAGTTGGCTGAGAAATTTGATGATGGCATCTATGTTGACCAAGATGTTGTTGTTGATGGGAAACTTATCAGTGCAAAAGGGCTTGGTGTAAGCTTTGAATTTGCATTTACCGTCGCAAAACATTTGCTGGCTGACAATGTTGATAAAGTGGATTGGCAAGCTAAGCATATATATTTTAAACATTGGCCACTTCCCTATCTATAACTTTTATCGGTGATCAAGATAAAAAATAAAGCGGGAATGATATTTTTTCCCGCTTTATTAATATTAAATAGCAGAATAATGATCAAAAATCAGAGTTAATAGTGTATGAAGCTAGTTCTCATCATGATAAGAATTAATTGTAATTTATCAGTATTATAACAGCTGGATTTAAATTAGAAATTTTCCGTTATAAACATTAAGCTGGTCAGATATATAATCGCCGGTAAGGAATGAATATGCGGAATATTGCTATTACAAAAAATAATATTATTTCTGGTTTTCAATGGTTCTTTTTTATCTTTTGTAATACGGTTGTTATTCCCCCGACTTTACAATCTGCGTTTCATTTATCACCACAAACCACGTTTGTTATAACCCAATATGCTTTTTTATTAACGGCTCTGGCTTGCTTGTTGCAAGCGTTTATAGGCCATAAACGCTCTGTGATGGAAGGGCCAACTGGGCTGTGGTGGGCAACAATTTTAACCGTAACCTTGTCAGAATCTATGCAAGGAACTTCTCTTGAGACGATAGGATGGAGCTTGGCTATAGGGATTTTTCTGTCTGGGATTATTACCATTTTTATTGGTTTAAGCGGTCTTGGTGGTTGGTTAGCTGGTTTGTTCAAGCCGGGAGTGCTTGTGGTGTTTATGTTTTTACTTGGTGCTCAACTGGTCACTATTTTTTTAAAAGGGATGTTAGGACTACCATTTGGGGTTGGCAGTGAAAATATTACAGTTAATTATCCTGTCTTCTTTTTAGCCCTCGCAGTACTAATATTTGTCATCGCGATGATCATTTATTTACCTATGAGTATCAGTAAATATGCATTATTGATTGGAACAATTACCGGATGGCTTGCTTATAGTGGGTTATTTGGCAGCACGATATCACCTGTTTCATCAGGGCAATGGGTGTTATTTCCATTAGGTAGATCCGATGAAATCAATATAAGTATTGCGCTGACAGCGATTTTGGCTGGAATATTAAACACATCCAATACGTTTGGAGCGATGCGAGGAACTGATGTTTTTTATCCCAATTCATTACCCGTTAAATCCTTATATCGGCGTAGTTTTATGATGTCAGGGGTTGTAACAATATTAGCAGCGCCGATAGGCGTAGTGCCTTTTTCACCGTTTGTCTCATCTATTGGTCTAATTACTCAAACAAAAGACAGTTCACGTATCTCTTTTACTATTGGCAGCCTTATTTTCTTATGTGTGGGGGGCATTGCGGTATTGACTCAATTTTTCCGCTCTTTGCCGTTAGCCATTGGTAGCGCGGTTATGTTAGCGACTTATTTGCCGCTGCTATTTTCTTCATTTTCATTTCTTGCGGATATGAAACTGAATGCACGTAATATTTATCGCCTCGCATTACCTATTTTTATTGGCATCTTTTTGATGTCAGCACCTGCTGCGGTATTAAATTCTTTGCCAACAATGTTTAGTTCTTTACTAGGTAATGGGTTACTCATGGGCATTATATTGGCACTTATTTTAGAAAATACGATCAAGTGGGATAACATTGCTTAATGTTTTGATAAAAAAAGCAAAGATGAAGGAAAATCTTTGCTAGAAAAGAAATTAAAAGGGATGTGATTTCATTTGGGCGTTTATTTTTTAGTATAAACCCAATTTTTTATATCAATAGGCTTAGTGATAATTTTGTTATCAATCAAAAATTGTTGAGTTTGCTTTAACTTACGGATGTCATTATCAGTAATATTAACGGAATAGCGTTTAGAAAAACTATCTATACTATGAAAATCATGTATTTTTTTTATGATTTCAATATTAGTATCGCTTTCTTTAGCAAGTAAAATTTCTGCCTGATCGGGGTTATTTTGCGCATATTTACTTGCTTTTAATAAAGCAATATTCATTGCTTTAATCACCTTCTCATTTTGATTTATGAATGCTTCTCGCCCTACGATAACAGAAATACCTGAGAGTTCAGGTTCAGTACGGGTTGAATAAAGTGTTGTAATCGTCGGAGATTTATTTTCTAAACGGGCGGTACTTTGCTCAGTCCATACCATCGCATCAATTGCTCCGTTTAATAATGCGGATTCAGCATCATTTGTCATTTGAATAATATTGAAGTCAGATAATTTATATCCTTGTTGTTCAATAAATAGCGTGAAATACCGTTGCATATACGTTCCTCGTGGTAATGCAACTTTCTTGCCTTTAAGGTCAGCTAACGAGTGAATATTGCTCTCTTTTCTTACTGCGATATTAGCATTGATGGAAGAATCCTCTGACATGATTAATTTTAAGGGAACACCTCTCGATGTGGCTATAATTCCCGGAAAATCAGCATAAACAGCAATATCAATAGCATTTGTCGCTAGGCCTTCATTGACGGCTGGACCTGCTCCTGCAAAACCAGAAATGGAATATTGGTAATCAACTTTTTGTAGCTCTTCTTCAAGATATCCTAGCTGTTTTGCTAAACCGAGCAAACCACTTAAACGACCATTATTATCTGCTGTACCAATACGAACAATTTTTTCATTATTTTTACTGTCAGGTAGCCTTTCATCCCCACAACCAACTAAAATGAAGGAAATTAATACTATGATAGGAAATTTGATATAATTTAATAATGTCATGATATGTTCCTTCTAGATTTCATATTCACTTGAAAAAAGTTCTGCAGAATTATCAAAAAATTCTTGAAGAATAATTCTCTTATAATATGCAAAATCAGAACTACCTCGATTTCGTGGATAAGGAAGATTAATATCAATTATTTTTTTTATGTTTCCAGGGCGGGATGACATTATAATTACTCGATTTCCCAAATATATTGCCTCTTCAATATCATGGGTAACTAAAATCATCGTCAGTTGCTTTTCTTGTTTGATAGATAAAATCTCTCGTTGCATTTCAATTTTGGTTAAAGCATCAAGTGCGCCAAGCGGTTCATCCAATAACAATAGTTCAGGTTGGGTGATTATTGTACGGGCAATTGCTGCACGTTGTGCCATTCCTCCTGAGAGTTGTTTAGGATAAGCATTAGCAAACTCAGTCAAGTTTACGAGTTTTAAATAATTTTCAACTAGAATTTTCTTCGTTTTTTTATCTATGTGGTCTAATCCGAAAGCGATATTATCAGCAATTGTTAACCAAGGTAGAAGCCTATTTTCTTGAAAAACCATTCCTCTTTCTATATTTGGTTCGGTTATCTCTTTATTTTTAAATAGTACACTTCCACTATTGAATTGGTTTAAGCCTGCAATTATGCGTAGTAAAGTACTTTTCCCACAACCACTATGGCCAACGATAGCAATAAATTCACCTTGTTGAACTTGAAGGTTAATATCTTCTAAAACAGGAAGTAACTTATTATTGATAGTAAAGTTTTTAAATCCATTTTTGATTGACAGCATATTTATTTCCTTTCTGTTCTTAACCATGGCAGCAGGTAATAAGATATAATTAATAAAATCTTATCTAATAATAAACCGACTATACCGATAACAAGAATACCCACTATAACGACTGGAGAATCTAGCATAATTCGGGCATCATTGATGCGATAGCCAATACCTGAGTTAGCTGCGATCATTTCTGCTGCAACGACTGTTGCCCAAGATAACCCCATTGCAAGCCTTAAACCTGTAAATAGGTTGGGAAGTAGTGATGGAATATAAATTTTTCGTAATTTTTGCCAGATATTGAATTGATAAAGATTACCTAATTCAATATAAGTCATAGGTGTCGTTTGTATTCCATTGATGGTACTTAGTAATATAGGGAAAAAGGCACTTTTTATAATAAGAATAATTTTAGTTACTTCACCAATCCCAAACCATAAAATTAATAATGGTATCCATGCTAGTGGAGGAATTTGACGTATAGCATTTAATGTTAGGTTGAAAATTTGGTTTGTTCGTAGCGACAATGCCATGATAATACCAAGAAAAAAAGCAAAAATAGCAGCAATAGCAAAGGCTATTAATACTCGGGATAAACTAATTGATAAATCTTGCCATAATTGCCCAGAATATAATTGGAAATTCAAAGAATGCCATGCTTGCGGAATAGATGGAAAAATAACAGGAGAAACACCTCCAATTGTTGTTGTAATATACCAAATTGTAAAAATAATGACTGGAAGTAGAAGTAAAAAAAAACTGTTTTTCAACATGATATATAAACCTCAACTTATTTTATCGAAATATTGATTGAGGAAGCTCACATATGTTTTTGTATCCTGTAATCCAACGAGTTTATCCACTAATTTCCCATTATTTGAGACTGCAATAATAGGTATACTTCTAAGTGAATACTTTTGAAGAATTTCAACAGAATTATCTACAGAGAGATAATTGATTTTATTTATTGAGTAAAATTTTACTAATGAAGGTAATAACTCATTCAATACTTTACATTTATTGCACCAATTAGCACCGAAGAAAATCAAATTATTTTTATTTTCATTAATAATTGAATCGAATGTTTCACTATCTATTTCATATATTTTATCGGAAAAGAAAAATATGTCAGATTTTTTGGAGGAATGATTATCTCCAGTGCGAGCAATACATAAGATATCATCATCTGGAATTTTATGTTTTATTATCCCTTCGATATACACTCCTGTAATTGTATCTTTAGGGGCTGCATTTGGTAATCGAAATTGAGAGACATCCATAGGTGCTATGCTATTTTCTTCAGGTATATCTAATTGAGGGATCCAATCATAAGGGATTCTATAAGCACGATAGATCATATTATTGCGTTTTTTTCCTTCTCGCCAGTAAGGTGAGACATATTCCCACACAATCTCATGTTCAGCTGTTATTTCAATCAATCGCCCATTTGAGCCTTCGGTAATTAAAGTATTACCATTTGGTAGACGCTGAGCGCTACTTACATATGGGCTATAGAATCGACTCGAATCCATGGGAGATGCAAAACCTAGTTTTTCTGCATCATGTTGCCAAATAATTTCGAGAGTAACTGGGTTTATTTCTAATACTCGAGAACTATCTCGCCATGCATTTTTTAAGCCATATACAGATGAAGGGTTTGGTGCTCCATAACCAGCCCAACCTCCATTATCAAAAATTAACAGATTTCCTGCACCTGGAAGGCCATGAGGTATAATATGAGCATGATGAGGTCCGATAATCCAACCAAGATGATGAACTTGTTTGTCGTTATAATCTGGCCCTAATTGCCAAACTATTTTTCCAGTTTTTCGACTAGTTATTCCGATTATATTTGCTTCTCTAGAATCCCAAATAATGTTATCAGGATGAAAACGTTCGTCTCCATTATCATAATGTAGATTTGGCCCTATACGAGACATGGTATTAATATGTAGATAATCTCCCATGCCTCCACCAGCATTACGCATATTTGGATCACGATATAAAACATTTCTAGCTTCTTCGCTGAAATTTAATTCTGAAAAGTGATCGCTAAATGCCCATTGCCAGATAATATTACCTTGCCAATCTACTTCGATAAAAATATCATCAAGTAGCCATTTATCTGATATTTCAGGTTTGTAAATATTTTGATGGCATAGTATTAGAGTATTTCCGCTATGGGTTTGTGATGTTAATGTAGGAGAATAATAACCAACAGGGTTTCCATCACGTTGAAAATCATGATGTTGTCTTGCCATCCATATTATTTCTTGATTAGGATCTTGTATTTTTTCTAATTTATTGAATGACCATATAATGTTACCATCCCAATCAAATTGAACTAAATCAACTTGATCTTGAACACCATATTTAGGTGATCGCAAACCATGACTACCAAATAAATATCCACCAGGTAAAATTTTATTAGGGAAACCATCAACTCCTTGCCATAAATGCACTTCTCGACCATTCATATCAATTAATAGCGCACCTTTTCCTGGTGCGTTAAAAAGGGTATAACCACTAAATGTTTTTTCTTTATTGAAAATAGTAGTTCCTGAAGGATAAATACTTGGATGCCCCATATTAAATATTCCTATAGTAAATTTTTTCTATGTGGAATAATGGTGTAAAGGTAATGGCTTTTGAAATATTTTTTATTATGGTGTTATAACTTAATAGAACAATACAGTAATGTTCTATTAAGTGCTTATATTTATAATATTAAGTGATAAGAATATAATACGTAATTAATACAAAAAGTTAAAAATATAATTGATTTTTTCCTAGTGATGGTATGAGTATTGTTCATATCTTATGATCAGTAACACAGTATGAATGATATTAAACTATACATTATGTTAATTCATTTACTGATCGTTATTTACGGGCTAACATTGCGTTAGCCCGTAAAATTTAACGGCCTAAATAACTATCCCAATCTTTCCAAACGGGCTGTAAACCGGCTTGCACAAGGGCATGTGCGACTTGAGCGGCACTGCGGTTATCATTTGGGGAAAACTGTTCTAGCTCTTCTTTGGTATCTGCATAGCCACCCGGTTGGGTTTTTGAGCCGGCACTGACGTTGTTAATTGCCAATGGCACCACGTGATCACGGAAATAAGGTGATTCACGGGTTGAGAGTGAAAGCTCGACATTCGGCGCCAGTAGGCGAAAAGCACAAATCAATTGCACTAATTCGGCTTCATTCATCAGTGATGCTGGTTCAACGCCACCTGCACAAGGGCGCAAGCGAGGAAAAGAGATAGAATAACGACTTTGCCAGTAGTATTGCTGTAAGTACAACAAATGTTCTGCAACCATATAGCAATCGGTACGCCAACTGTTTGATAAACCAATTAACGCGCCAAGGCCGATTTTATCTATACCTGCTTCTCCTAAACGTTCTGGAGTGGCTAGGCGCCAGTGAAAATCCTGCTTTTTACCTTTGAGATGATGTAGTTGATACGTGGGCTCATGGTAGGTTTCTTGATAAACCATCACACCGTCTAACCCCAAAGTTTTCAACTCCTTATATTCATCTGTGCTTAGTGGCTGCACTTCCATCATTAACGAACTGAAATAAGGGCGAATGATGGGGAATGTGTGGCGGAAGTAGTCCATACCCACTTTACTTTGGTGCTCCCCTGTAACCAGTAATAAGCTATCAAAACCAATTTTGCGAATGGTTTCGCACTCATTGATGATTTCAGCGTCATTTAGCGTTTTTCGCTTAATTTTATTACTCATCGAGAAACCGCAATAAGTACAATCGTTTGCGCATAGGTTCGATAAATAAAGTGGCACGTAAAAGCCAACAGCATGGCCAAAGCGTTGGCGGGTGAGTTTCTGGGCTTTTTGTGCCATCAGCTCAATATAGGGACGGGCAGCAGGGGAAAGCAGCGCCATAAAATCATCGAGTGTGAGTATATCTGCCGCCAAAGCGTGTTCCACATCGACAGGTGTTTTACTGTTTATCCGCAGTGTCGTATCGTCCCAATCCAGTGCTTGTAAGCGTTCTTGGAAACTTGGGATCATGATAAGGCTCCTAAAAAACGGGTCAATGGGCTGGACGCTTGCGCCTGTTGCTTCGGCGCAGCTAACCCGCTTTGATAAGCTAACTCAGCGGCTTCGACCGCGAGTTTAAACGCTTTTGCCATAAGTGCAGGCTGCTTCGCTACCGCGATTGCGGTATTGACTAAAACGGCATCGGCACCCATTTCGATGGCTTCTGCCGCATGGCTTGGCGCACCAATTCCGGCATCTACGACGACAGGCACAGAAGCTTGTTCAATAATGATACGGAGCATTTCTTTAGTTGCTAAGCCTTTGTTTGTGCCAATCGGTGAGCCTAATGGCATCACAGCGGCACAGCCTACTTCTTCCAAACGACGACAGAGTACTGGATCTGCGCTGCAATAAGGCAATACAACAAATCCCTCTTTAACGAGCTGCTCAGCGGCGAGTAATGTCTCGATGGGATCGGGTAGCAAATAACGCATATCTGGATGGATCTCAAGTTTGACCCAATTGGTACCGAGGGCTTCTCGAGCTAGGCGCGCTGCAAATACCGCCTCTTGGGCATTTTTCGCACCGGAGGTATTCGGTAATAGTTTCACACCCAATTCTTGCAGTGGCTGTAAAATACCATCATCTTGCCCACGTAAGTCAATACGTTTCATTGCCATTGTCACCAATTGACTGCCGGATGCTTCAATGGCGTCTTGCATTAGGTTGGCGCTGGCAAATTTACCTGTTCCAGTAAACAAGCGTGAGTGAAAAGTTAAATCTGCGATTTTTAACATTATTAGCCCCCAGCGATAGCTTGAAATAACAAGATATTGTCTTGGTCATTAATGAGATGTGAATCCCACTGACTCTTCGGAATGATCACTTGGTTGATAGCAAGTGCAGTTCCCACTATTGGCCGGTTGAGAGTGGAAAATAATTGATTAACCGTCAGTGGGGCGTCGAATTCCATAGGTTGGTCGTTAATTATGATATGCATGTTTCTTCCCGACAGATTGGACATTGCAATGACGGCGTTAATTGCAATGTATTCCATTGTTGCTGTTTCCCATCAAATAAACGCAATTTACCGCTCAGTGAAGAGGGAAGGCCGACAAGTAATTTAATGGCTTCTAGTGCTTGCAACGTGCCGATAATTCCAACTACAGGCCCTAATACCCCGGCAGTGCGGCAGTTGCGCTCAGGTTCATCTTGGTCTGGATATAAACAGGCATAGCAACCGGTGCTAAATGGCGGCTCAAGTACCATTAATTGGCCGCCAAACCCAACCGCACTACCGCTAACTAAGGTTGTATTGGTCATGACACAAGCGGTATTGACCGCATGGCGAGTGGCCATGTTATCGCAGCAATCAAGCACTAAATCGACTTGTTCAGCTAAAGGAATTAAAGTCTCAACATCCAACTTCTGTGCGACAACATGGGTTCTTACCAATGGATTGAGCCGATGCAGCCTATCTGCGGCAAGCTGGGCTTTTGGCTGGCCGATATCATCGGTATCGTAAAGTACCTGCCGTTGTAAGTTAGAAACGTGCAAGTCATCGTGGTCAGCTAGCCACAATTCGCCGACACCAGCCCCCGTTAAATAAAGGGACGCGGGGGAGCCTAACCCCCCTAAGCCGACAATGAGGACTTTGCTATTTTTGAGTTTTTGTTGCCCCTCGGGACTAATGTCTTCGAGTAGTAGCTGGCGGCTGTAACGCATGAATTCTTGGTCACTTAACATGATTGAATTCCTTAAATCATCACTCACCCTGTTTTATGATGATAAAGCAGGGCGAGTTATGTGATTAAAAATTGGCTAGTTGGCAGTATTTCGCTCAATTAAATCCAACAACGTTTCTGTTGCAGCGCGCCAATCATCGGCTTTGGTAATCGCACTGACCAGCGCAACACTACCTACCCCAGTTGCTAGCACTGCAGGGACTTTATCAATAGAAATTCCACCAATGGCGACAGTTGGGTAATCAGGCGTTGCTTCCACCATGGCTTTAAGCGTTTCTAAACCCTGAGGCGAAGAAGGCATTTCTTTCGTTTGTGTTGGAAAGATATGCCCCATAGCAATGTAAGAAGGACGCACGGATTTCGCGATAGCCAGTTCGTGCTCATCGTGCGTTGATATTCCTAACCGTAAGCCCGCTTGGTGGATTGCTAATAAATCGGTAGTTTCCAAATCTTCTTGGCCCAAATGTACGCCATAAGCACCCAACTCGACCGCTAAGCGCCAGTAATCATTAATAAATAAACGTGCGTTATGTTTTTTTCCTAGCGCAATCGCTTGTTGAATATCATCACGAACATCGGCATCAGGTTTGTCTTTGATGCGTAATTGGATGGTGGAAACACCTGCATTAAGCAAGCGTTCAATCCATTCAACGGAATCCACAACGGGGTAAAGCCCAAGGCGTTGTTCGGTCGCAGGAAAAGGACTATTTGGGATAGATATAGTATTTGGAATAGATATAGTATTTGGAATAGATATAGCACTAGGCAATTTTGGCATTTTCATCCACCTCTGCGTTCACAATTTCAGCACCATGGTAGAGCTCGCTGCCATGAGCACGGAAGGC
Source organism: Providencia sp. PROV150 (assembly GCF_028481025.1). Classification (NCBI taxonomy): domain Bacteria; kingdom Pseudomonadati; phylum Pseudomonadota; class Gammaproteobacteria; order Enterobacterales; family Morganellaceae; genus Providencia; species Providencia sp. PROV150. Next base: position 46,676 of record NZ_JAMPPJ010000031.1, read on the forward strand.
TTCTGACATCTGTTCCATACCGGCTTCTTTTTGTGCCGCGTAGTCACGAACTTCTTGGGAAATCTTCATTGAACAGAATTTCGGTCCGCACATAGAACAGAAATGGGCAATTTTCCCAGAGGCTTGTGGTAAGGTTTCATCGTGATATTTGCGAGCAGTTTCAGGGTCTAATGCCAAGTTAAATTGGTCTTCCCAGCGAAATTCAAAACGGGCTTTGGACATGGCGTTATCACGGATCTGTGCACCAGGGTGCCCTTTAGCAAGGTCAGCGGCGTGGGCTGCAATCTTATAAGTGATTAGCCCTTGCTTAACATCGTCTTTATTCGGCAATCCCAAGTGTTCTTTCGGGGTGACATAGCATAACATTGCACAGCCAAACCAGCCGATCATGGCGGCACCAATACCAGAAGTAAAGTGGTCATAACCCGGAGCAATATCGGTTGTGAGTGGGCCTAAGGTATAGAATGGCGCTTCGTGGCAATGTTCCAATTCTTCCGTCATATTACGGCGGATCATTTGCATTGGTACGTGGCCAGGGCCTTCGATCATGACTTGGACATCATATTCCCACGCAATTTTGGTTAACTCACCAAGGGTATGTAATTCGGCAAATTGTGCTTCATCGTTGGCGTCTTGGATTGAGCCTGGGCGCAGGCCATCCCCTAATGACAAGGAAACGTCGTAAGCGGCACAAATTTCACAGATTTCACGGAAGTGCTCATACAGGAAGTTTTCTTGGTGATGAGACAAGCACCATTTGGCCATGATGGAGCCACCGCGAGAGACGATCCCTGTTAGGCGCTTGGCGGTCATCGGTACATAGCGTAGTAATACGCCGGCATGGATAGTGAAGTAATCGACGCCTTGCTCTGCTTGTTCTAATAATGTGTCACGGAACATTTCCCACGTGAGATTTTCGGCGACACCGTTTACTTTTTCGAGCGCTTGGTAAATCGGAACCGTACCAATAGGCACTGGGCTGTTACGTAAAATCCATTCGCGAGTTTCGTGAATATAACGGCCAGTGGATAAATCCATGACGGTATCCGCCCCCCAACGTGTTGACCAAATCAGTTTTTCGACTTCTTCTTCAATAGATGAGGTGACCGATGAATTACCAATATTAGCATTAACCTTAACCAAGAAATTACGGCCAATAATCATTGGTTCTGATTCGGGATGGTTGATATTGGCTGGGATAATGGCGCGACCCGCCGCCACTTCTTGGCGAACAAATTCAGGGGTAATATTCTCCGGTAAATTTGCGCCAAAGCCTTGGCCTGGGTGTTGTTGCAATAAAACTTCGCCACGAATACGTTCACGCCCCATATTTTCGCGGATTGCAATAAACTCCATTTCAGGGGTTACGATGCCTTTACGTGCATAGTGTAATTGAGTAACACACTTGTTAGTTTGGGCTTTTAATGGGTGGGGGCGGTTGTTAAAGCGCAGATGATCAAGACCTGCATCAGCAAGGCGTTGCTGGGTAAAATCGGAACTTAAATTTTCGACAGGTACGGTATCAGCTCGTTCACTTATCCATGGCGCACGAATTTTTTTAAGGCCTTTATGGACATTCAATTCAGAAACTGGGTCGCCGTAAGGGCCAGATGTATCATAGATAGGAACAGGTTCGTTATCTTCAAATTGAGGGTTATCTTTATCGCCACCAATCAAGGTTTGAGAGAGTTGGATTTCTCGCATCGGGACTTGGATATCGTCTCTAGAACCTTGTAAATAAATGCGCTGTGAATTAGGAAACGAAACGCCAAAAACGGTATTAATAAAATTTTCAGCGGCATCACGTTGAGCTTTGCGGGTGCGAGCGGGTGCTGCTTGTGGCGATAAATCAGCAGTAGGGATGATATTTTGTTCTGTATTATTGGACATAGCAATTTCCTGACATTGTCACGGCTATCACAGTTTTATGTGTAGCGGGTTTATCGAAAGAAAGTTGCTTGTCAGGAGTTCGGAGGAGTAATAAAAAGACGTTGCGGCTAATTTTTCACCAAATGTGAGGTGATAAACTAACGCTGAGTGATTACTCTTGTTCCCTTCGCGGGTATTAACCCGATCAGGTTCCGCGGATCCCGAATTAACGGTCTCAGCCTGATGCATTGCATACTAGGCACTCCGACAAGAGATTTCAGTATAAGCTTTCCTCGTTATTCTTCAAGCGATAAGTGCGTTGGCTGCTCTCGGCTACCCAAGTCACATACTTATGTATGCTCCTTGGGATATCCTCATTTGCCGCCTTCTTCTCACTTGAATAATTTAGAGGAAAGTAAAATGGAATAAGGTTATTTCCTTGTTATTTTTCAAGGGATAAGCGCTTCCTCGTCATTCTTCGCGCGATAGGTGCGTCGATTTCATAGATTTACCCGAATCACATACTTATGTATGCTCATCGGGATAATTCTATTTATCTCCTTCCTCTAGCACGAATAATTTAGAGGAACCTTTGAAAAGATTAGTTAGTTAAAACCAAAATTAAAACCAAGTTTGAAATTAAAATTGGGCTTACAAACCCCAAGTATATTGCGGCCAATTGTGTTCGCGTGCGGCTTGCGTTAGGCGTTCGTCACCGTTGATAATAAATACTTCATCGGCAAATTGGCACATCGGGAGATCGTTGGCGGAGTCGGTGTAGAAACACACATAGGCGTCAGTGATCGGTTGGTGACGGACCCAAGCTAATAGGCGTTTGACTTTACCTTCCTTAAAGGTTGGAATACCGTCGATCTCTGTGGTGTAGCAGCCATCTTGTTGCTTGATATCGATCCCCATCGCGACATCCGCACCTAGTTTCGCAGCAATTTTTTTCACAATAAATGAAACGGTTGCGGAGATCACAATAATTAAGATCCCTTTAGCTCGATAATTTGCGATCGTTCTAATGGCGTCAGGGTAGACTCGCGGTAAAATCACGTTTTGTACGAAATCATCCAACCAGATATCCACTTGCTCAGCTTTTACATTGGCGAGGGTTTGTAGGTTAAAATGCAGGTAAGTCGGCATATCCAAAGTGCCTGCATTATACTGCGCCATCATGGCTTTATCTGCCTCCACAAATTGTGGGTCGCTAATGATTTGCTTATCCCACAGATATTGTGTCCACAATACACTGCTATCACCTTGAATTAACGTATCATCTAAGTCAAAAATGGCCAGTCGGTTTTGCATTATATTCCTATCTACTTATTAACTAAGTGTGCGAATTTCATTTTTATTAAACATAAGTTCAAGGCGAGTTCCAGGTTCAAATAAACGCTCAGATGAGCGGTTAAGTAAATCCACCGTCATATCACCTGCAGGGGTATTCACACTATAACGAATAATATTGCCAAGCAACTGATGGTCCAATATCACGGCATCAACAGGGTGAGAAATATGGCTACCGTATTGGCGCCCCGCTTCTTTGACATATATAGACTCAGGGCGGATAGCAAGTGTACCTTGTAAATTAAGGCCTAACATCGTATTGGCCTTTTCGGAATCAACAAGGTTGTAATGGCCCATAAACCGAGCGACAAATTCTGTTGCTGGTTGGGTATAAATATTCTCTGCCGTATCACTTTGCACGATCTGCCCTTTATTCATCAAAAAGATCCTATCGGACATGATCATCGCTTCATCTTGATCATGAGTAACAAAAATGGTGGTTAAGCCTAATTCACGTTGAATTTGGCGAATTTGCTGGCGTAAGTGCTTGCGAATCCGTGCATCAAGAGCGGAAAGCGGCTCATCAAGTAACAAAATTTGCGGTTTCATCACTAATGCTCTTGCGAGTGCTACTCGTTGGCGTTGTCCCCCTGATAGTTGATGGGGAAATTGTTGTTCTTTTCCTTGTAATTCAACTAATTCAATCACTTCAGCGACTGCTTTAGATCTGGCTTGGCTATCAATTTTACGCATTTTTAAACCAAACGCGATATTGTCAACCACAGTCATATTGGGAAATAACGCATAACTTTGGAACACCATGCCAACGCCGCGTTGCTGTGCGGCTTGGTGGGTTACATTCTGGCGATTAATATAAAGTTCGCCATCATTAAGTTGTTCAAGCCCTGCGATACAGCGTAATAAAGTCGATTTTCCGCAACCACTTGGCCCAAGTAGGGTAATAAATTCGCCTTTTTCGATAGTAAATTGAATATCAGCAAATACCTGATTAGTGCCAAAAGACTTGGCTAAATTTTCCGCAATAACATAACTCATCATTCATCTCCTGAACGATTTAATCGCATTGCTAACCATGTCAGCAATAAGGTAAACAGAAAATATGACATCACCAGAGCAGAAGTGAAATGCCCGCTGGTTTGTCGCATATTGAAAAGATAGATTTGCAAGGTTTCATAACGTGTTCCCACAAGGATATTGGCAAACACAAATTCACCCATTAAAAATGAAAATGAAATTAATAATGAGACCAACATACCTTTGCGAATATTGGGTAACACAATCATCATAAAGGCTTGGAAGGTACTGGCACCGAGTAAATGCGCGGCATCCATTAAGTCATGTAAATTAATGCCTTGAAAGCTATTCGCAAGAGCACGATACATAAAAGGTAACGTGATGGTGAAATAAGTACCAATCAGGATCCAAGGTGTACCAACCAACATGAATGGTTCATCAGCAAATATTTGCAGCAAGCCCACCGATGAGACCACAGGCGGGATCGCAAAAGGCAAAATAATGAGTAAATCCATCATCCCTTTGAGTTTGGGGAACCGATAAAATACCGCAAACGTCATGGGTAAAATAATTAATGTGCTAACCAGTAACGTACCAAAGCAAATTATTAATGAACGACCAAATGCCATGAGAAAACGCGGGTCTTGCCACAATTGTAGATACCATTTAATCGACAAGGCATCAGGTAGCACAGTGGCTCCCCAAGAGCTGGCGATGGAATACAAAAATGTGGCAATAATAGGTAGCGCTAATAGGCTAGCAACACTGATTAGAACTAACTTATGAAGCAATAATCCAGAGGGTTTATTGCTATTGGTTATAACTGGGCTAATCGCATTATTATTTTGCATGGTAGCTCCGCTTGATTAACCAATGATGGATAGCCGTGATAAAAGCTAAGATAGCGATAAGTAACATTGATAAAGCCGCAGCCATATTCGGCTCGAGAAATAAATCACCGGAAACTAAACTGGCAATTCGGATAGTCACAAGGTTGTAATTACCACTTGTTAACGCATAGGTACTGGCGTATGCGCCCATTGCATTAGCAATTAGGATAATAAAGGTGCCAAGTAGAGCAGGGGAAAGCACCGGAATAGCAACTTTTAGCCAATAGGTTAGTTTGCTTGCTCCCATCGTTTTTGCTGCGTCTTCCCATTCAGGTTTTAGTGCGTCAAAGGCGGGATAAAGCAACAGAACACCTAATGGGATCTGAAAATATACATACAACAGCATTAACCCGCTGGCGCTATAGATATTGAAATCTTCGATAATCCCCCATGACTTGAGTTGCAAGGTAATCGCCCCATTGAAGCCCAAAATAATAATGAATGCGAAAGCAAGAGGAACACCGCTGAAATTACTGGCCATGGTGGTGAAGGAAATCATTATCCGGCGAATTTTCCCTTGCATTTTATAAATGGAAAATGCCGTGATACTCGAAATGAATAAGCCAATTACACTGCAAATAATGGAAAGCCATAAGGTATTTTCAAACGCTTGCAAGTAAAAATCATTATTGAATACTTCAAGATAGTTACCTAATGACCATGCTTCTTCGTAGATAAAGCTATTAATAAGCACCCAAATCATTGGGGCGATTTGGAATAAACTAAACAGTACAAAGAATGGTAGCAGTAGCAGTGCAGCACGCCAATGAAAACGAGCAAAGCGTTTTTTTAACATGGCAATTTTTCCCTGTGGTTGGAATGTCTGCTCACAGGAAGCAGGGATATCAGCCATTACAAACCTCCTCGTAATAGTGCATCACAAACAGGTTTATCCAGAGAGTTGGCACCAAGTAAACGACAGATGGTTCCACAAATCGCGGTTTGCTCAATATCGCAGGGTTGATGAGAAAATTGCGAACCGACGACAAACAATGGGACTAAACACTCTTCAGGAAGTGTCCCGCCGTGGCTACGATCATTATTCATCCCATGATCACTAGTGATCAGGATTTGATAACCTTGCTCAATCCATGTAGGAATATAATTCGACAGGGTGATATCTGCATGGCGTGCTGCATTACGATATTGCGGCGAATCAAAACCAAACTTGTGCCCTGTGTCGTCTATATTCATAGGGTGAATCAATAAAAAATCAGGGTTAAATTGAGTACGTAAATATTCCGCATCGACAAATAAGTGATCATCAGGGTAATGGTCTGCTTGATAAAAGCAGCCATGCTGGATAGCTAGCGATTCATCGTGAGTAAAACGGTCTCTTGTTGCGACGAAAGGCGCTCGGTTATACAGCTCACTCACCCAATAATAAGCGGCGGCGGCGGTTGTTTTGCCGGCAAGGCGCGCAAGAGAGAATATGCTGTCAAAATGGGATAAACGGATAATTTGGTTATTCACAATACCGCTTTTGACAGGAGGAACTCCCGTTAGTATGCACTCATATAAAGGGCGAGACATCGAAGGAAGCTCGCACTCTAATTGGTAAAGTGTTGCACTGTCGGCTTTGATTAAGCCGTTAAGATAGCCCATACAATGATGGGCTACTGAATAACTTAAACCGTCTAGGACAACAAGTATGACTTTCTCAGACATTAACTTTTCCTAAAATCAATACATTAAATTACTGCTGGTGGATCAAAACTTGTTGCTGCCACATTTTAGGGAGATTACGGGACGATTTTTCCCAGCCATCTGCATTTTTAATTGGCTGAACATTTTTATATTGTTCTTCTGGTAATAATTTGGCTTTAATATCGTCAGGTAATGTTAGATATTGTGCACGAATTGGCCGAGCGTAGCCTTCAGCAAGGTTTAATTGGCCTTTGTCACTGAAAATAAATTCACGAGCTAATTTTGCTGCATTTGGGTTTTTGGCAAATTTATTGATGATAGTGGTGTAACCTGAAATGACAGAACCGTCAGATGGGATCACGACAGTAAAGCGATCGCGGTTGATCTGATCTCGGTAATTCAGTGCGTTAAAGTCCCATAAGATGCCAACTTCGACTTCACCTTTTTCGATATTTGCGACAGTTGGGTCATTAACGGATAGGCGTTTTTGTTTGGCGAGTTCAGCAAAAAATTCAATGGCAGGTTTTAGGTTATTTTCGTCACCACCACGGGCAAATGCGGCGGCCAGTACAGCATTATTGGCTTGTGCAGCGATTCCAACATCCCCAACGGTGACTTTATATTTCCCTTTTAATAGGTCATCCCAGCTTTTCGGCGCATCTTTCACTAGATCATTATTAATCATAAAAGCAATTGACCCTGTATAGGCTAAAGCCCAATGGCCGTCTTTGTCTTTTGCCCAATCAGGAATTTGTGCCCAAGTTGTTGGTTTATAAGGTTGAGTCACACCTTTTTGCACGGCAACAGGCCCAAAAGAGGCACCTACATCACCAATATCTGCGGTCGCATTATTTTTTTCTGCGGCAAATTTGGCAATTTCTTGGGCGGAGCTCATATCGGTATCTTGATGCTTCAACCCATATTGCGTCGCTAAGTCTTGCCAAGTTCCTTTCCAATTAGCCCAAGAGTCAGGCATTCCAACGCTGTAAACTTGCCCTTCTTTTTTCGCTGCATCGATTAACTCTGCTAAATTAGCATCAGCAGCTAATGTCACACTGGATGCAGTCAATGATAGTAAAATCGCAGGAACGATAGTTTTCATTATTTTCTCACTTTTGAAGAACGGTGAACCGTATTGGTTACTTAGCATCCTAATTTTAAGAGGTGACAGTTAGTTGACCCTTTTATGACAGTTTTTAGACATTTTATGGAATGGAACGTCTAAAAAGTGTCAAAATTGATAATGAAAAATAATGAAACAAACGTTTGAATGACATTGCGCCAAAGAAGTGTATTGTGTCATTAATAGATTTATTTTTTCGACAATAAAAACTAACAAAAGATATGAAAAATGAATAAGTTAAAATTATCAGGAACTGAAAGTGGTTGGTGGTTTATCTGTTTTTCCGGGCGTTTGTGGCTACCTCATGGAGATATTCCACGAGGCATGGCAAAGGACTATTTGTTAGAAGGAAAAATAGCGACACCAATTGGTGAGTGGCAAGGGGAAATTGTCTGGTTGATAGCCGAAAAAATGCCATCAGATATGGCATCTCCCCGTATTGTTGCTGCGCAAGATGAGGGTTTATTTCGTCTCGCTGGGCGAGGCGTGCAATTGGCGGAGTTTTATCGTTCTCATCGTTATTGCGGCTATTGTGGTACTGCAATGCGCCATAGTGAAACAGAATGGGCGTGTTTGTGTGACCATTGCCATGAGCGCTATTACCCGCAGATTGCCCCTTGTATTATCGTGGGGATCCGCCGTGATGACCATATTCTATTAGCTCAGCACCGGCGCCATTCGCAAAATCCATTATTTACCGTATTAGCGGGCTTTGTTGAAGTGGGTGAAACACTAGAAGAGGCTGTTATGCGCGAAGTCATGGAAGAGAGCAATATAAAAGTGAAAAATATTCGCTACGTATCTTCACAGCCATGGCCTTTTCCTCATTCTTTAATGATGGGCTTTCTCGCGGATTATGAGAGTGGTGATATTAAAGTAGACCCGAAGGAGTTGGTGAGCGCAAATTGGTATCATTACAATGAACTGCCTTTGATCCCACCCGCGGACACCATAGCTAGGCGTTTGATTGAAGATACGGTCGCATTGTGTCGTCAAAGTGATTATGAAACGGGAAAATAGCACAGCGCTGATATTGTTATCATTAACATGATACAATAATGAACTTCGCTCTTAGCCATTTGCGGCGGCCACTTATAATAATGGAGTAAATAATGACTGAGTTAAAAAATGACCGCTATCTACGTGCTTTGCTACGTCAGCCTGTAGATGTGACCCCTGTATGGATGATGCGTCAAGCAGGGCGTTACCTGCCTGAATATAAAGCAACTCGCGCTGAAGCTGGTGATTTTATTGCTCTGTGCAAAAACACCGAATTGGCTTGTGAAGTGACATTACAGCCATTACGTCGTTTTCCATTAGACGCTGCAATTTTATTTTCTGATATTCTCACTATCCCTGATGCAATGGGGCTTGGGTTATATTTCGAAACGGGTGAAGGCCCACGTTTTCATAAACCGATTATGAGCGCGGCAGATGTAAAAAACATCCCTATTCCTGATCCTGAAATGGAACTTGGTTATGTAATGGATGCAGTTCGTGCCATCCGTAAAGCCCTTGAAGGTAATGTGCCACTGATTGGTTTCTCTGGTAGCCCGTGGACACTAGCGACTTATATGGTGGAAGGCGGCAGTAGCAAAGCATTCACTAAAATCAAAAAGATGATGTACGAAGACCCGAACACATTACATTTGTTATTGGATAAACTGGCGGACAGTGTCATTTTATACTTGAATGCTCAAATTCGTGCAGGCGCACAGTCCGTGATGATTTTTGATACATGGGGTGGGGTGTTAACTAAGCGTGATTATTTACAGTTTTCACTGAATTATATGCATAAAATTATTGATGGCTTAATTCGTGAAAATGATGGTCGCCGTGTTCCTGTCACCTTATTTACTAAAGGTGGAGGCCAGTGGTTAGAGGAAATGGCGGCAACGGGTTGCGATGCATTAGGCCTTGATTGGACGACTGAAATTGCTGATGCTCGTCGTCGTGTTGGTGATAAAGTCGCTTTACAAGGTAATATGGATCCATCCATGTTATATGCACCACCTGCGCGTATAGAAGAAGAAGTACAAAATATTCTATCTGGCTTCGGCCAAGGTGAAGGGCACGTATTCAATTTAGGCCATGGTATTCATCAGGATGTTCCACCTGAGCATGCAGGTGCATTTGTGGATGCAGTTCACCGTTTATCCCGCCAATATCATCAATAATTATCGTTTATTGATCTTCTAGGTTTGTGGTGTATTTATAGAATCTTGTAAGTACACCATTATCATCTATGATTAAGAATAATTTAATCTCATAAGCAATGGACGCATGATGGTTTTAGATACTCAATTGTTACGAAAAGAACAAACTAGGCAAGCTTCAAAAATCATTTTGCATGATGAACTTCCACCACTCAAACTGATTGGTGGAGCGGATGTGGGCTTTGAACAGCAAGGCGCTATTACGCGTGCAGTGGTAGCTGTATTATCTTGGCCACAGTTAGAACTTGTTGAGTATCAAATAGCACGAATACCGACTCAATTGCCTTATATACCGGGGTTACTTTCTTTTCGTGAAGTCCCTGGGTTAATGGCGGCGTGGGAAAAAATACAAAATAAACCTGAATTAGTACTCGTAGATGGACAAGGGATTGCACACCCACGGCGCTTTGGTGTTGCCTGCCATTTTGGGTTACAAGCTAATATAGCCACAATTGGCGTTGCAAAAAGCCGTTTATGTGGTGATGCGGTTGAGTTAAGTGAAGAACCCGAAAGTGTTCAGCCATTAATGGCAGGTGAAAATCAACTCGGTTGGGTATTGCGGAGCAAAAAACGCTGCAAACCATTATATGTTTCACCTGGTCATAAAGTAGGTTTTTCCTCTTCCTTAGAGTGGGTAAAGCAGTGTCTAAAAGGTTATCGGTTGCCAGAACCGACGCGTTTTGCTGACGGAATTGCATCAAATCGAACGTTTTTTAAGCGAATGAATGAGAAAATCAGCTAATTATCAGCAAAATATGTGGCATTGACAGATTTTCAGGTAAACTGCGAAGTATTAAGATTGATGAGTCAGAAATTATGTTAAGAAATCCCATTCATTTGAGGTTGGAAAAATTAGAAAGCTGGCAGCATACAACTTTCATGGCAAGCCTATGTGAAAGAATGTATCCGAACTTTCAAATGTTTTGTCAGCAAACTGAATTTGCCGATGCAAAAGTTTATCGTTCCATCCTTGATTTAGTTTGGGAAACTTTGGTCATTAAAGATAGCAAAGTCAATTTCGACAGTCAGTTAGAAAAATTAGAAGAAATTATCCCATCAGCAGATGATTTCGATATGTATGGTGTGTATCCAGCTATTGATGCCTGTATTGCGTTAGGTGAAATTATCCATTCGAAATTGAGTGGTGAAACCCTCGAACACGCAATATTGGTTAGCGAAGCATCCATTCGTACGGTTGCCATGCTCGAAATGACTCAAGCAGGGCGGGAAATGACAGAAGAAGAACTCAAAGAAATCCCGGCCGTTGAAGAGGAATGGGATATCCAGTGGGACATTTTCCGGTTACTGGCAGCTTGTGAAGAGCGCGACTTAGAGTTAATTAAAGGATTAAAATCTGACCTCCGCGAAGCGGGGGTGAGCAATATAGGTATTACTTTAAGCTGATTTTTGCATTTTCATTATCGAAAACGTGACTTGACGCAGTAATGCTGAGTACTAAGACTTCACATTTGCCCCTACTCTGGTCTACATTTAGGGGCGAGAAGAAGTGGCTATCGGGGGCGTGTATCAGGGGCTGTCAATTTGGCATATCCGACGCACTCGATGCTTTGCAAACGATAAACACACTGTGTAAGGATAATTTATGAATAAGACTGAATTAGTTGATGCTATCGCAGAATCAGCGGACCTGACCAAAGTTCAGGCAAAAGCAGCATTAGAATCTACTCTGAATGCTATTTCTGAAACGCTGAAAAAAGGCGAACAAGTCCAACTGGTCGGTTTCGGTACTTTTAAAGTTAGCCATCGTGCTGCGCGTACTGGTCGTAACCCACAAACTAAAGCAGAAATCCAGATTCCTGCTACAACTGTGCCTGCTTTCTCTGCCGGTAAAGCACTGAAAGAAGCTGTAAAATAAGAACATTGTACAGCCGAATCACCAGAGGGGGTAAAAAACTACCCCTTTTGTTTATTCAAAAAGGGTTGCTGGTGTTGGGAACTATCTCAATGCTAAGCGCCTGTTCTTCTAATGCACCAAAGCTCCCTGAGTTTAGTGCAAGTGGTTTTATTGCCGATGATGGCGTCATTCGTATGTGGCGACTTAATGATGCAAAAAGCCAGCCTCTGGTCTTAATGGTGGTTTATAGCCCCTATAAAGGTACAGACACTTCCGTTAATTTCTTTGAATATCGTTCAGGCAATCTGTGGCAAATTCGCAGCCAAATCTTGAATCAAAAAAACGGTGATATCACCGAACAATTACGCTTCGATAAAAATAATGAGGTTATTTTTATGCAGCGTACTCAAGACGGCTATAAAACACCTCTTTCAACGGATGAAATTACGCGTTGGCGCTTTGAAGCTGAACGCATACTCGAGACAAACACCGCACTTATTGTTGGCGGCGTCAAACTCTATCAAGGTCGCTGGCAGCAAGGTAAAGTGACGACTTGTGAAGGTGATGTACGCGAAGTGACTTTTGAGCCCTATGCTGAAAATTGGTTACAGAGCCGTGCGAAAGTGTGGCATTCCCAGCTAAATTTAGCGTGGTTGGAATCTTCTGAGGGGAATCAGCTTTTGATGGTAGCGGATACTGATTTTTGCCGCTGGCAGCCTTCTAAAGATTCGTTGTAATATCTCCGCTCGTCGTCTTTCAATCCATAGCGTTGTTGGCTGCTCTCAGCTACTTAGGTCACATACTTATGTATGCTCCCTAAGATATCTTCGTTTGCCGCCTAGCTCTGAATTGAAATACTTAGAGCCGATATTTTTGCTCGTCAACTCGTAGCCTTTCGACCTTCAGCATTGTTGGCCGCGGTGACTTAGCCTAGTCACCTTGCCGTCTAGCTACGAACAGAAATCCTTAGAGTGCTTGTTTGATAGTACAAACAACAATAAAAAAGCTGATAAAAGTATCCTCTTATCAGCTCAGTAAATGGTTTGGTGCTTTGTATTATTTTATGCGAGCAATAGCGCGGTAACCGATGTCGTTGCGGTAGAAGCTATCATTCCAGTGAATGGTTTTTGCCACTTCATAAGCTTTGGCTTGCGCTTTAGCGATATCATTACCTAATGCTGTTACGCATAGGACGCGACCACCGGCAGTCACGACTTCTCCATCTTTCATGCGAGTACCCGCATGGAAAACTTTGCTATCAGCCGCTTCGGTGGTTGGTAAACCTGAAATTACATCGCCATTGTGGTAGTCACCTGGGTAACCACCCGCAGCAATTACTACCCCTAAAGCAGGGCGCTCATCCCATAATGAATCTTTACCTGCCAGCTCACCTTTCGCCCCCGCTAAACATAAAGCGACTAAATCTGATTGCAAGCGCATCATGATAGGTTGAGTTTCAGGATCGCCAAAACGACAGTTAAATTCGATAACTTTTGGGTTACCTGCTTTATCAATCATTAATCCAGCGTATAAGAAGCCTTGATAGCGGTTTCCTTCTTGGTCCATGCCTTTAACAGTTGGATAAATAACTTGTTCCATCACGCGCTGGTGTATTTCATCTGTCACAACAGGAGCTGGGGAGTAAGCGCCCATTCCACCTGTATTTAGACCTGTATCACCATCACCGACACGTTTATGATCTTGGCTAGTTGCCATTGGAATGACATTTTCACCATCTACCATAACGATGAAACTCGCTTCTTCGCCATCAAGAAACTCTTCGATCACGATACGATGTCCTGCATCACCAAAGGCATTCCCCGCTAACATGTCATGAACAGCTTCTTTTGCTTCTTGCAGAGTCATGGCTACGATAACGCCTTTCCCCGCTGCAAGACCATCTGCTTTGATCACGATTGGCGCACCGACTTTATCTAAGTAAGCTAAAGCAGGTTCAATATCAGTAAAATTTTCATAGGCCGCGGTAGGAATATGATGGCGAGCTAAAAAGTCCTTAGTAAATGCTTTAGAGCCTTCAAGCTGAGCAGCACCTTTGGTTGGGCCAAAAATAGTTAAGCCAGCAGCCTTAAATGCATCTACAACACCAATAACTAATGGTGCTTCAGGGCCGACAATCGTTAAACCAATTTGCTTTTCTTTAGCGAATTGGAGCAGCCCATCAATATCTGTCGCAGAAATATTAACGTTCTCAAGGGATGGTTCTAATGCTGTGCCTGCATTGCCCGGGGCAACATACACTTTATTTGCTAAAGGGGATTGAGCCGCTTTCCACGCTAAGGCATGTTCACGGCCACCGCCACCAATAATCAAAATATTCATTACTAGGCTCCTAATAATTAGTGACGGAAATGACGCATATTAGTGAAAAGCATTGCAATACCATGTTCATTTGCAGCAGCAATCACTTCTTCATCGCGGATAGAACCACCTGGTTGGATCACACAAGTTACTCCAACAGCAGCGGCGGCATCAATACCATCGCGGAATGGGAAAAAGGCATCTGAAGCCATTGCACAGCCAGCGACTTCTAAGCCTTCATCTGCGGCTTTAATACCTGCAATTTTTGCAGAGTACACACGGCTCATTTGCCCTGCGCCAATACCGATAGTCATATCATTTTTGGCATAAACGATAGCATTGGATTTCACAAATTTTGCGACTTTCCAACAGAATAACGCATTTTTTAGCTCGCGTTCAGTTGGTTGGCGCTTAGTCACAACGCGAAGTTCTTCTTTTTCAACCATTCCTAAGTCACGGTCTTGCACTAATAAACCGCCATTCACGCGTTTAAAGTCTAAACTTGCAACTGGTTTGCTCCATTCGCCACATTCAAGTACGCGAACGTTTTGTTTAGTCTCAAGAATAGGCAATGCATCTTTAGCAACAGAAGGCGCGATAATGACTTCTACAAATTGGCGGTCAATGATCGCTTGAGCGGTTTCTTTATCTAATTGACGGTTAAACGCGATAATGCCACCAAAAGCAGACGTTGGGTCAGTTTTGAATGCGTTATCATAAGCTGTATGAATAGAATCACCGATAGCGACACCACAAGGGTTAGCATGTTTGACAATTACACAAGCAGGTTCTTCGAATGATTTAACACACTCAAGAGCCGCATCGGTATCAGCGATATTATTATAAGACAGGGCTTTACCTTGAATTTGTTGTGCAGTTGCAATAGAAGCTTCTTTTGGGTTTTCTTCTATATAAAAAGCAGCATCTTGGTGGCTGTTCTCTCCATAACGCATGTCTTGTTTTTTTATAAAATTTAAATTCAAGGTGCGAGGGAAACGGCCAGAAGGTTGGGTCGTATCACCATAATAAGGGGCAACTAATTCACCAAAGTAATTCGCAATCATGCTGTCATAAGCAGCAGTGTGTTCGAAAGCTTTTATTGCGAGGTCAAACCGAGTCGACCAATTTAGCGAGTTTTCGTGGTTATCCATTTCATCAATGATGGTTTGATAGTCATTACTATTTACCACAATTGCTACATCTTTATGATTTTTAGCCGCGGAGCGCACCATGGTTGGGCCGCCGATATCAATATTTTCTACAGCATCTTCAAGGGTGCAATTTGGTTTTGCCACTGTTTGGGCAAAAGGGTACAGATTAACAACGACCATATCGATAGGGGCAATATCATGCTGTTGCATAATGGCATCATCCGTACCGCGACGACCTAAAATTCCGCCATGCACTTTTGGGTGCAATGTTTTCACTCGACCATCCATCATTTCAGGAAACCCAGTGTAATCTGAAACTTCAGTTACGTTTAGTCCTGACTCAGCAAGTAACTTTGCAGTACCGCCAGTAGATAGAAGCTCAACACCACGTTGAGATAACGCCTTAGCGAATTCAACAACCCCTGTTTTATCAGACACACTAAGCAGGGCACGACGAATAGGACGAAGCAGTTGCATGAGATAGATCCCTTGGATTTGAATAAATAAGGCAATAACGAATATCAGTCAGTAAAAACTCAAAGAGCTTTTCTTATATACCTATTATATCTATTGATGAAAGCAAAGCGGAATTGGCCAGCTTTCCCTATAACAATATATAAGTCACTAACAATTTCAGAACATAAAAACAAAATCAATGCCGAAATTTCGAGCCAATTGTAACGCAAACGTTTGCGTAATGCGCGATAATTTTTAAATTATTTTCATGTTGTGGATAACTTCGTGTATAAGTCGGTATAAGTAGGGGTTTTGCTGTGTAATGCAGCAGTTGAATAAAAAAATGCAAAAAAGGGGTTGCCAGATTTTTCTGACTCCCTATAATGCGCAT